>NZ_BAAAMU010000023.1:0-60581 GCF_039529435.1 Nonomuraea maheshkhaliensis | reverse complement strand
AGCTGGTGTCCGTGGCCGCCGTCCACCCCGACCCCGAGGCCGTGCGGCGGGATCTGGCGGCGGTGGACACCCGCCTCGACCTCGCAGAAGGCCGCCGTCCCACGCTCACCGTCGTCCTGTCAGGACGGCACGGCCCGGTGACGCTCACCTGAGCATCGTGTGCACCGAGCGGGGTCAGAGATGGCTGCCGAGCATGCCGGCCAGGAGCTCGCGCAGGGCCGTTTCGAGCTCGTCCCGGTCCGGTACGGCCCCCGCGCCCGCGATGGCGTCGAACATGAGCCCCTCCCCGAACGCCACGAGGCTGCGCGCGTGCCGCACCGGCTCAGGTGAGCCGAGTGCCGCCAGCATGGCCACGGCCGGATCGCGAAAGCGCCGCCCGGCCTGGTCGTAGATCGTGCGCAGCTCCGGCCGCCGGGTGGCCTCCAGGGCCAGCTCGTAGCGGGCCAGCGTGCGGCGGCGGTCCTTGAGCTGGAGGTGCAGCGCCCCCGCCATGCGGGCGGGCAGCCCGCCCAGCTCGTACGACTCCGCCCCGTACGCCCCCGCCAGCGCCCGCAGCTCCAGCTCGGTGAGCCGCGACAGCGTCAGCTCCAGCAGCGCCGCCCGCGTGCGGGCCAGGTTGGAAGTGGACCCGGGCGGCAGCCCCGCGGCCTCGTCCACGGCCCGGTGGGTCAGGCCGCGCATGCCCCGCTCGGCCAGCAGGGTGATGGCCGCGTCCGCCACGACGTCTGAGCGTTTCACGGAAGCCGATACTACAGGGGTAGTGGGACCGGACTACAGGCGTAGTACAGTGACACTACAGACGTAGTGAGGAGGCTGGCGATGGCGAAGGCCGTGGTGGTCGGCGGCGGGGTCGGCGGTCTGGCCGCCGGAGTGGCGCTGCGGCGCAAGGGATGGGACGTGACCGTCCTGGAGCGCGTGCCGGTGATCGAGCCGGTCGGGTCGGGCCTGGCGATCTCCGCCAACGCGCTCAAGGCACTCGACGCCGTCGGCCTCGGCGACCGGATCCGCGCGCTCTCCTCGGCGGAGGGCCGCTTCGGCCTGCGGCGCTCGGACGGGCGCTGGATGGTGCAGGCCAGCGAGGCGGACGCCGACGCCGAGTACGGCGACTCGGTGGTGGTCCTGCTGCGCGCCACGCTGATGGAGGTGCTGCTGGACGCGCTCGGCCACGACCGGCTGCTGCTCGGCACGGCCGTCAAGGACGTGGACGCGGAAAGGGGCCTCGTCCGCACGGAGGCGGGTGACCTGGAGGCCGACCTCGTCGTGGCGGCCGACGGCATCCACTCGGCCACCCGGCGCGCGCTCTTCCCCGGGCATCCAGGACCGGCGTACTCCGGGGTGACGGCCTGGCGCGGTCTCATTCCGCGCGGCGGCCTGACGATCCCGCGCTCGGAGAGCTGGGGCCGGGGCACGGTGTTCGGCATCCATCTGCTGGCCGGGGACGTGGTCTACGTCTACGCGACCGACGTGCTGCCCGCCGGGACCGCGCACGCCGACGAGCGGGAGGAGTTGCTGCGCAGGTTCGGCGGCTGGCACGAGCCGATCCCCGCGCTGCTGCGGGCGGCCGACCCCGCCATGATCATCAGGAACGACATCTACCACCAGGCCCGGCCGCTGCCCGCCTTCCACCGGGGCAGGGTGGCGCTGGTCGGGGACGCCGCCCACCCGATGACGCCCAACCTCGGGCAGGGTGCCTGCCAGGCGATCGAGGACGGCGTGGTGCTGGCGCACGTGGCCGGGGGTGACCTGGCCGCGTACTCGGCGGCCCGGGTGGAGCGCACCGCGAAGATCGTCCGGCGGTCGATGACGCTGTGCCGGATGAGCGGGATCCGCAACCCGGCGGCGGTGTGGCTGCGCGACGCCGGGCTGTCGGCGGCGGCCCGGCTCAGCCCAGGTCTGATGTTGCGGTCGATGGACGAGCTGCTGCGCTGGCGTCCACCTGGGGAACCTGCACGGTGATCGTGCGCTCGGCCAGCTCGGGAGAAGGCCGGCCGGCGCGCGGCGAGGAGCCGTTGGCAGGCCGCGCGGCGCCGTTGAGGGGCTGGGCGGTGCCGTTGGCGGGCTGCGCTGCGCCGTTCAGAGGTTGCGCGGAGGGCCGCGTGGTGGCCGGCTTGGCGTTGTGGTCGGGGGCGAGGCGGCCCAGCGTGATCGTGCCGCCGATGGTCAGAGCGGCGGCCAGCACGGCGGGCACGGCCGTCGAGGCGTCGGTCGGCAGCGGCTCCCCGAGCAGCAGCGCCCCGGCCAGCACGGAGGTGATCGGGTCGATGACCTGCACCCCGGCGTAGGCGATGCCGAAGTAGCCCACGGCGTACGAGCGCTGCAGCAGCACCACGGCGCAGACCAGCAGCACCGGCACGGCCAGGCTGAACCAGTGGATCAGCCGCCCCCAGTCGCCCTGCATGCCGCCGCCGATCACACGCACGAACGTGGACACGCTCGCGGTGACGGCCCCCGCGCCGACGGACAGCAGCAGCGCCTTGGCCGGCCCGTGCACCCGGCTCGCGACCACCTGGGTGGCCAGCGTGACCACCCCGATGACCGCGATGAACCCGAGAGCGGCGCCGTTGCCGAGCCTGGGCGTCACGTTGTGCGTGGGCACCAGGAGCATGAGCCAGAGCAGGCCCACGGCCACGGCGATGGAGCCGAGGATCTCCGCGCGGTAGGGCCGCCGCCCGTACATGAAGGCGGCCAGCGGCACCGCGAACACCAGGGTGGCCACGCTGATCGGCTGCACGGCGACCAGGGGCGCGAAGCTGAGCGCCACGGCGTGCAGGCACGCGCCGCTGAAGGAGATGATGCCGCCCACCCACCAGCGCGGACGTCTGGCGAGCTTGAGTGAGGCGCCTTCCGCCACGACCTCGTACTGCTGCAGCGCGGCCCCGAACGCGTATCCCAGCGCGCCCGCCAGGGCGATGAGCATGCCGACCCACGTCATCGCGGCCCGCGCAGACTCGGGGATCCTTTCAAGAGCATTGCTCCAGCTTATGAGGCCGGAGGGACTCCAGAATCATCCTTTAGGCTGATAAAACATTACAAGTCGGGGGCGACGCGCACGGACATGTGGCTCATCCTTGAGCCCGAGCAGGCGTTTCGCCCCGTTCCAGCCCTCCTGTCACGAGACGCCACGCCCGCGAGCGAGGGCCCCCATTCGGATGGCTTACGACTGCTCGGGGCAGACGCAGAAGAGGTGGCCCTGCGGGTCCCGCAGCACGACCCAGCGCGTGCCCTCCTCGGTGACACCCGGCTGGAACTCGGGCCTGGTGGCCCCCAGCGCGACGTACTCCTTGACCGCCTGGTCGACGTCCGGCACCCGGAAGTCGAGGTGGAACTGCTTGGCCGGCCCCGGCCAGTCGGCCGGCTCGCGCTCGGGCACCCGGCCGAAGTAGATGCTGGTGGTGCCGTCGGTGATGGCGGCGTACTCGTCCTCCGCGTACGTGATCTCCATCCCCGTCACCTCGTGGTAGAAGGCCGCCAGCGTGCGGGGGTCGGCACAGTCGATGGTGAAGGCCATCAGCCTTGCTTTCGTCGTCATGCCGTTCACCCTCGCAGCCATACCTGCCATCTCCTGTCAGGTACATCGTGCGGCCCTACGCGGACGGGTCCGACTTTTCCCACAGAACATCAACAAGCCGTCGGTTTTCGTGTAAACCCGTAAGAATGCCTTTGACGTTCTTTAACCAAACCGCAAGCTGATGCCGCCACCCTCTCCTCAACCGAAGGGAGACAGCCGTGCGAACCAGGCCAGAACGGCTCTATGAGATCGACGGGCTCCGGCTGCTGGCGGCTCTGTGCGTCGTGCTGTTCCACTACGTCTTCTCCGGGTGGGCGGGCGGCAAGACCACTGTGACGTTCGTCACCGAGAGCGCCTGGGCCAAGTACGGCTACCTGGGCGTGGACCTGTTCTTCCTCATCAGCGGTTTCGTCGTGCTCATGAGCGCCTGGGGCAGGACGCCCCGGCAGTTCGTGGTGTCCCGCGTGGTGCGGCTCTATCCGGCGTACTGGATCGGCATCGCGATCACCGCCGTGGTGACCGTGACGCTCGGGCAGGGGCTGTTCCAGGTCTCGTTACCCCAGGTGCTGGCCAACCTGACGATGTTCCAGGCGGTGCCGAACATCGAGAACGTGGACGTCGTCTACTGGACGCTCTGGGCCGAGATGCGGTTCTACGTGCTGATGCTGGCCTTCACGTTCATCGGGATGACCAAGGGCCGCATCCTGGCCGGGCTGTGGGGCTGGCTGGCGCTGACGTTCCTGGTCGAGCTGGGGCTGCTGCCGGGGATCGCGGACCTGGTCGTGCAGTCGGAGTTCTCCCACTACTTCATCGCCGGGATGGCGCTCTTCATGCTCTACCGCTTCGGGCTGACCGTGCAGATCGCGCTGCTGGTGCCGATCTGCCTGGGCAACGCGGTCTACCGGGCCATCGGGTACGCCGAGGCGGTCGGCGAGCGGTACTCGGTGACGTACTCGCCGGTGGTCATCACGGCCGTGGTCGTGCTCATCTTCCTGGTCATGACGTTCGTGTCGCTGCGGGTGACGAGCGTGCTGGCCAGGCCGTGGCTGGTGACGGCGGGGGCGCTGACGTACCCGCTGTACCTGCTGCACGCCCACGTCGGGTTCATCCTGTTCGCCCGGCTGGAGGACGCGGTGAACAAGTACGTGCTGCTGGTGGCGATGATCGCGGTCATGCTGGGGGCGGCGTACCTGGTGCACCGGTTCGTGGAGCGGCCGCTCGCGCCCCGGCTCAAGCGGCTGCTGTCGAAACGGGAGCCGCCCGCGCACGCCGTGGTGCCGGCGGGAAGCCCGACAGCGTGAGTTGACTCTCCTGACAACCGCTCGCCAGGCGGAGCGTGGGGCCCCCGGCTGCGGATACGATCCGCGTCACGGATGGCAGAAGGAGCCCGGATGAGTCTCAGCGGTGAGCAGCAGGAATGGGCCCCTCCAGGCGTGGATCCCGAGCGGCCCAGCGTGGCCCGTGTGCACGACGCCCTGCTGGGCGGCCAGGAGAACTTCGCCTCCGACCGCTCGGTGGCGCGCCGGCTCAAGGACGCGGTGCCCGAGGTCGTCGACCTCGTGTGGTGCAACCGGGCCTTCATCGGCCGGGTCGTCGACTTCCTCGTACGCGAGGCGGGCGTCAAGCAGATCATCGACCTCGGCGCCGGGCTGCCCACGGTCGAGAACACCCATGAGGTGGCCCAGTTCGCCGACCCGCAGGCGCGGGTGGTCTACGTGGACAACGACCCCATGGTGGAGCCGCACGCCCGCGCCATCCTCGGCGGCAACCCGAACGCCGACTCCATCACCGCCGACGCCCGCGACGTGGACGCCGTGCTCGGCCATCCGGCCGTGCGCCGGCTGATCGACCCGGCGCGGCCGACGGCGATCCTGATCATCGGCGTGCTGCACCTGTTCTCCGACGAGGAGCAGCCGCACGCCCTGGTCAAGCGGTACATGGACGCGCTGCCGCCGGGCAGCCACCTGGCCGCCTCCAACTTCCTGGCCTCGGACAACCCGAAGGCCAAGGCGCTGGAGATCATGCTCCAGGCGACCATGGGCACCGGGCACTTCCGCGACCACGAGGCCGTCGAGCGCTTCTTCGACGGCCTGACGCTCGTGGAGCCCGGCGTGGTGCACTTCCCCGAGTGGCATCCCGACGACCGCCTCCCCGGCCCGCTCGCGCCCTGGGAGGAACTGCTGGTCGGCGGCGTGGCCCGCAAACCCTGAGGCACGGAACGCGCCGCCCGCGCGGCACGCGACGCGTGAACGGTGCGGCACGAAATCGTGGCGCGGCCAGGCCCGCGTGGCCGCTACGCTGTGGCCCATGCCGCGACGTCTGATCTGCTCCCCTCCGCCCGCCCGCTAGCGGGCGGCTTATCCAGATATCGCCGGGTCTGACGGATCCGGGGGTGGTCGCTGCCCGCATACGGGCCCATACCGACCACTCCATCCGGAGAACCCCTGTCATGACCCATGTCTCCGCCCGGCGGGGCGCCCTTTACGTGTCCGTGGCCGCGACCGCCTGGGGCACCGGCGGCGCCGCCGGTGTCCTGCTCTTCGAGACGGGCGGCCTCGGCCCCGTCGGCGTGTCGCTCTGGCGCTACCTGCTCGGCGCCGCCTTCCTGCTCGCCCTGGCCCGCCGTCGCCCTCGGGGCGGGCTGCTCACCTGGCGCGTCCTGGTCGTCGGCGCCGGGATGGCCGTCTACCAGACCGCCTACTTCGCCGCCATCGCGCACTCCGGCGTCGCGCTGGCGACGGTGGTGACCATGGGCGCCACCCCGGTCTTCACCGCCCTGGGCAGCCGTTTCGTGCTGCGCGAGCGCCTGGGCCGGGTCGCGCTCGCCGCCCTGGCCGCCGCGCTGGCCGGGCTGCTCCTGCTCACGGGCGAGAGCGTGCTGCAGGCCCGCGCCTCCTCGGTGCTCGGCATCGCCTTCGCCCTGGGCTCGGCCGCCGGGTACGCGGGGGTGACGCTCTTCTCCCGCCGCCACCGCGACGACGACCCCCAGTCCGTGTCGATCGGCGGGTTCGTCGTCGGCGCCGTGTGCCTGGCGCCGTTCGCGCTGGCCGAAGGGGTGGTGCCCGAGCTGAACTGGACATCGGCCTGGCTGCTGCTCTATCTGGGCGCGGTGCCGACCGCGCTGGCGTACGGGCTGTTCTTCCGCGCCCTGACCGCCCTGCGGGCCACCACCGTGTCGATCATCTCGCTCGGCGAGGCGGTGGGCGCGGCGCTGCTCGGGGTCGTGCTGTTCGGCGAGCGGCTCACGGCGCCGGCCTGGGCGGGCTGCCTCCTGCTGCTGGCCGCCGTCACCGTACTCGCCGCACGTGCCGATGCGGCGTGATGTGACGGCGCAGGCGGCCGGATGAGTTAAGGTCCGGTACGGCGACGCTTGCCGGACCGTCGCTCCGCTCCCCCTGACACGGCAAGGCCGGCGGAGGGCCGGCACAGGGCCGGCCGTGGGAACGGTGTCGGCGAAGCGCGCGTTGGAGGAAGTGTGGCCTCGTTCAAGGGAATACTGAGGAACCTTCTGGATCGGCCTGGAGGCGTTCCTCTGACGCCCTACCAGAAGGTTGTGAAGGCGGCGCACGCGCGCGCCGGCCGTGTCGCCGAGCTCGACGAGCTGCCGTCGCCCGGCATGGACGACCTGGCCGAGTTCTGCGCGGTCGCGCGCGAGGCCGCCGACCGCACCCTCGGGCTGCGCCCCTACGACGTGCAGTTGCTCGGCACGCTGGCCCTGCTCGACGGCAAGGTCGCCGAGATGGCCACCGGCGAGGGCAAGACCCTGTCGGGGGCCATGGCGGCGGCCGGCTACGCCTTGCAGGGCAAGCGGGTGCACGTCATCTCGGTCAACGACTACCTGGCCAGGCGTGACGCGGAGTGGATGGGCCCGTTCTACGAGGCGCTCGGCGTCAGCGTGGGCTGGATCGACCAGAACTCCACGCCCGAGGAGCGGCGCGCGGCGTACGCGAAGGACGTGACGTACGGGCCGGTCAGCGAGATCGGGTTCGACGTGCTGCGCGACCGGCTGCGTACCGACGCGAGCGAGATCATCGTGCCCGCGCCCGAGGTGGCGCTGATCGACGAGGCCGACTCCGTGCTCGTGGACGAGGCCCGCGTGCCGCTGGTCATGGCCGGCGCGGCCGATCCTGGCAGCGCGGTGCCGGAGATGGCGGCGCTGGTGCGCCAGCTCGTGCGCGGCTACCACTACGAGATCGACGAGCAGGCCCGCAACGTCTACCTCACCCCCAAGGGCGCCGACAGCGTGGAAAACCTGCTCGGCGTCGAGCTCTACGACGAGCACGAGCCCGGCACGCTGATCGAGCTCAACCTGGCCCTGCACGCCCACGCGTTGCTGGCCCGCGACGTCGACTACATCGTGCGCGACGGCAAGGTGCAGCTGATCAACCCCTCGCGCGGCCGGGTGGCGCTGCTGCAGCGCTGGCCCAACGGCCTCCAGGCGGCCGTGGAGGCCAAGGAGGCGCTGCCGCCGAGCCAGAAGGGCGAGATCCTCGACTCGATCACCGTGCAGGGCCTGATCCGCCGCTACCCGCAGATCTGCGGCATGACGGGCACCGCCGTGGCCGTCAGCGAGCAGCTCGGCGAGTTCTACGGCCTCAAGGTCGCGGTGATCCCGCCCAACCGGCCGTGCGTGCGCACCGACGAGCCCGACCGCGTCTACCCGACCGTGCCCGACAAGGACGCGGCGCTGGTCGAGGAGATCCAGTCCGTGCACGAGAGCGGCCGGCCCATCCTCATCGGCACCCTCGACGTGGCCGAGTCGGAAAACCTGGCCAAGCTGCTGCAGCGGCGCGGCCTGGAGCCGGTCGTGCTCAACGCCAAGAACGACGCGGAAGAGGCCGCGATCATCGCCAGGGCGGGCGAGCGCGACGCCATCACCGTCTCGACCCAGATGGCCGGGCGCGGCACCGACATCCGCCTCGGCGAGGGCGTCGCCGAGCTGGGCGGCCTCTACGTGATCGGCTCGGGCCGCCATGCCAGCAGCCGCCTGGACGACCAGTTGCGCGGGCGCGCGGGCCGCCAGGGCGACCCGGGCGGATCGGTCTTCTTCGTCAGCATGAAGGACGACCTGATCACCCAGTTCGTCCCCGACGAGCGCCCGCCCGCCGCCGACGCCGACGGCCTGGTCCGCCACCGGCGCGGCGCCTACCTCGTCGGCCACGCCCAGCGCGTCGCCGAGGGCGTCAACCTGGAGATCCACCGCAACACGTGGCGCTACACGCGCCTGCTCGAACACCAGCGCGAGCTCATCCTGGAGTGGCGCGACAAGGTGCTCCACGGCGACGCCGCCGCCAAGGCGCTGGCCGAGGCCGATCCCAAGCGCTGGGAGGAGCTGCCCGAGGACACCAGGGACGAGACGGCCAGGCAGATCGTGCTGCACGCGATCGACCGCTGCTGGACCGAGCACCTGGCGTTCCTGACCGACCTGCGCGAGGGCATCCACCTGCGGGCGCTGGGCCGGATGAGCCCGATCGACGAGTTCCACCGCGAAGCCGTCAAGGAGTACAAGTCACTGCTCGCCGAGGTGGAGCGGCGTTCGCTGGAGTCGTTCGAGGCGCCGGAGCCCGACCTGGGGCGCCCGACGGCGACATGGACCTACCTCGTCCAGGACAACCCGTTCGGCACGGAGTGGGACCGCATCCTCAAGCGCGTCACCGCGGCCACGCGCAGAGGCTGACCGTTCAGGGCCAGGTGGGGTCGCCGGAGGCGACCACAGGGCCGTCCAGCACGCCCAGCCGTTCCAGCAGGGTGATGAACGTGGTCGCGTACGGCGACTTGGCCGTCACGGCGGCCACCCTGGGCCAGTCGACCTGCTCGCGCAGCGCCCGCACCTGGGCCAGCAGCGCGCCGTAGTCGCAGGCGTGCTCCGACAGCGGCAGCAGCCACGAGATCACCAGGTCGGTGGCCTCCAGCACCGGCACGATCACCGCCGACGCCTTCAGCGGCTCGGCCCGGTCGAGCAGTTCGTCGGTGATCGGCAGGTCGGACACCCGGAAGATGAGATCCACCAGCCGGCCCTCGTCGTAGGCCTTGACCAGCCAGTCCTCCGGCGGCTTGGCCGTCTGGAAGCCCAGCCCGCGCAGCGCCTCCAGCGCGGCGGGCACGTCGTGCTCGGTCAGGACGAAGTCCACGTCGTGCAGGGAGGGCGCCGCCCCGCGCGCGTACGCCGCACAGCCGCCGGCCAGCGCGAACTTCACCCCGGCGTCCTTCATCCCGGAGCTGGCACGCTTGAGCGTGTCCAGGATGGCGTCGGTGACCGCGTGGCCGTGGCTGCTCATGTGACCGGGCTACCCAGACGGTCGTCACCTAGACGTTGGAGGGTAAAGCTTCCGGAGCACGATCGTCCGCTCCGCGACCGCCTCGGCTCCGCAAAACCCGATGAAGGCGACCGGCGGGTTGACGAACCGGCGAGAAGATCTTCTCCCCCTTGCCGGAAGAAAAGATGTTAAGGGGTGAAACCTGAGGGCAGTTCGGTGCGCATGGCTACTTTGCTCTGGATCATCGCCGTCATTCTCGTCATCTCCGGGATCTACGTGATCCTGGCTCGGCGCGACCTGCTCTGGGGGATCGTCCTCATTGTCATCGGTTTCCTGGTCGGGCCTGGTGGGGTCAGCATCTTCAATGTCTAGGGGCGCCCGTCACCGGCCGCCCGCCCGTTCCCGACCGCTGGGCCGATCCCCGAGAACGGTCCAGCGGTCACTCATGCACGCTGAAACAAAGCACATAGGGAAAAAGCGCACAGGCTCCTCGTTCCCGAGGGGCCTGTGCGCTTCCCGCCGTTCATCGGTGAGCCCGCCGTTCAGCCGCCCTCGGCGCCGAAAGCGTCCTCGCATTCAAGGCAGTAGACGGCGTAGGCCCGGTTCAGCACCGGCAGCGCCACGTTGCGCACCCTGATGCCGCCCGGCGTCATGCCCTTCTCGCTGCCCCTGTGCGCGTGTCCGTGCAGGATCAGGTCGGCGCCCGCCGTGTCGACCGCCTCGGCCAGCAGGTAGCTGCCGAGGAAGGGGTAGATCTCGTGCGGCTCCCCCTCCAGCGTCTCCTTGGTCGGGGAGTAGTGGGAGAGCACCACCCGTTCGTCGGCCACGATCTCCTTGAGCGCCACCTTCCATCTCTCGGCGATCTGGCGCGTGTGGGAGACGAAGTCCTTGATCTCGCGCTCGCCGAACTCGCTGGCGCACTTGCCGGCGAACCCGCCGCCGAAGCCCTTCCCGCCGACCACGCCCAGCTTCTTGTCCCCGCACTGGATCACCACGCCCTCGTCGTCCAGGACGATGACGCCGGCGTCGCGCAGTTCGGCGGCGATCTCGTCCTGGAGGTCGGAGTGGTAGTCGTGGTTGCCGAGCACCGCGACGGTGGGGATCGGCAGGCCGCGCAGCTCGTCGGCCACCAGCCGGCCCTCCTCCAGCGTGCCGTGCCTGGTCAGGTCGCCCGCCAGCATGAACACGTCCGCGCGGTCCTCGATGCCGTCGAGTTTCTTGCGATAGCGGCCTCTGACGTCTTCGCCCAGGTGGATGTCTCCCACCGCGGCGATGCGCAGGTCAGTCAAGATGTTCATCCTCCCCCGGCGCGGTCGCCTCCACGACGTTGATCTCGTTGTGCACGTGGAGCTCGGGCGCGGCCTCGCGCGCCACCTGGCCGAGCCGTTCGCGCTGCTCCGTCCCGCTCACCTGACCGCGCAGGAACAGCTGGTCGCCTCGGATGTCGACGCGAATTCCGAGCTCATGCGTCCGTCCGTCCTCGGCCAGCGCCTGCTGGACGCGGGCCGCGACGTACTGCGGAGCTTCCATCGCCAGCCTCCTTCTTCTGTCGCCGCATGCCCGGGTTTGAACCCCTCAAACGGCACGAATCAGCTCAATAGTTGCCTGTTCCACCCGGCCCGCCGTGGCGAGCTGCCCGAAGTCGGCGTCCGCGCCCAGCTCGGTCAGGGCCGCGGTGATGGTCCTGTCGCGGTCGTACGCGGCCACGACGCGCGGGTCCACGTACGACGCCCTGGCCACGGTCGGCGTGTTGCCCAGGTACTCGGCGACCTCGCGCATCACCCGGGTCACCGCGCGCTGCTTGCCGGTGCGGCCATGCTTCCTTGCCTGCCGCGACACCGCCAGCCCGACGGCCGCGAGCACCGTGGCGTGCCAGGTGCGGAAGTCCTTAGCGGTGACCTCGTAGCCGATGATCTCGTGCAGGTACTCGTTGATGTCCTCGCTCCTGATGTCGCTCCAGCCGCCGGAGTGCCGGTAACGCAGCAGCTCACCCCGTACGCCCAGGCCCTTGAGCGCCCTGAGCACCTTGCACGCCGCCGGGTCGGCCACCTCCACCTCGCGCGCGATGTCGCCCTTGGCCTGGTAGGAGCAGACGACGATGCCGTTGGAGCAGGTGATGTGCTCCATCCTCAGCGTGGCCAGCCCGTAGGTGTCGTAACTCTCCCCGCCGATGCGGAAGAAGCCGATGTCGAGCAGCCTGGCCGCGGCGGCCAGGACCCGCTGCCTGGTCAGCCCGCGCCCCTCAAGCTGGTCGTCCACGGCCTTCCTGAACGCGGGCAGCCGCTCGGCCACGTCCAGCACCCGGTCGAACTTGACCCGGTCCTGCTGCTCGCGCCACACGTCGTGGTAGCGGTACTGCCGCCGGCCCGCCGCGTCCGTGCCCACGGCCTGCAGATGGCCGTCGGGCGAGCCGCAGATCCACACGTCCTGCCAGGCCGGGGGGATGGCCAGCGCCTTGATCCGGGCCAGCGTGTCCGGGTCGCGCACCGGCTCGCCGTCGGGCCCGGCGTAGCTGAATCCCCTGCCGCGCCGCCTCCTGACGATCCCCGGCTCGTTCTGGTCGCTCGGGCGCAGCCCCGGCCCAGGGGACGGCCCAGGGGACGGCTGCGCGCGAGGATCACGATCAGGCACGGGAGGCGGCTACCCCGGACGTTAGGCGGCAAACGGTACGGGCAGGTGAGGCACATGTCTGATAGAGGAGAGTGGCACGAGGAGCGGGATCGGCGCGGTCATGCCATGGTGCCCGCCACGCCGCGGGACGTGGTGCACATCAGGGTGGGCTCGTTCCTCCTGGTCTTCCTGTTCGCGTTCACGGTGCTCGGCATCATCACCAAGGCCTGGGTGCTGGCGGGGATCGCCGTCGTGCTGGCGATCGCGACGGTGGTGGACATCACGCTGGCCGTGAAGCGGCAGAAGAACCGGGGCGACAACGGAGAGGCGGGCTGATCTCGACATGGCGTCACTTCGAGGGCGGGTAGTGGTGGTGACGGGCGCGAGCGGCGGAGTCGGTCGCGCGGTCGTCCGCATGCTCGGCGCGCAGGGCGCGAAGGTGGCGCTGATCGCACGTGGCACCACGGGCCTCGGCGCCGCCGCGGTGGACGTCGGCGCGGAAGGGGGCACCGGTCAGGTGTACGAGGCCGACGTGGCGGACTATGAGCAGGTACGCCACGCCACCGAGCGCATCGAGAAGGAGATGGGCCCCATCTCCGTATGGATCAACACCGCCTTCTCCTCCGTATTCGCCAAATTCACCGACATATCACCAGACGAGTACGAACGCACCACCGCCGTCACCTACCTGGGCTACGTCTGGGGCACGAAGGCGGCCCTGGACGTCATGGGCCCGCGCGACGCGGGCGCCATCGTCCAGGCGGGCTCGGCCCTGTCCTACCGGGGCATCCCACTGCAGTCGGCGTACTGCGGGGCGAAACACGCGGTCAAGGGCTTCACCGAGTCGGTCCGCACGGAGCTCCTGGGCGACGGCAGCGGCATCGACATCACGCTCGTCCAGCTCCCCGCGGTCAACACGCCCCAGTTCGACTGGGTCCTGTCGAAGCTGCGCCGCCATCCGCAGCCCGTACCCCCCATCTACCAGCCCGAGGTGGCGGCCAGGGCGATCGTGTACGCGGCCGAGCACCCGGAGCGCAAGGAGTACTGGGTCGGCGCCAGCACCGCGCTCACCCTGCTGGCGCAGCGCGCGGCCCCGGCGCTGGTGGACCGCTACCTGGCCTGGTCGGGCGCGCGGTCCCAGGTGACGGACGAGAAGGCGCCCACCGGCGTGTCCAACCTGTGGGAGCCCGCCGACGAGTCCACGGACCACGGCGCGCACGGCTCCTTCGACCACCGCTCCCACGGGCACAGCCCTCAGCTCTGGCTCTCCCAGCACCGCCGGCCGGTCCTCCTGACGCTGGCCGCGGGCGCGGCCGCCACCGTCGCCGCCACCGTGGTCCGGGCCAAGCGCTCCTGATGCCCTCCGGCATGCCGCCCGCACCCGCGCGTTCCCCGCGCCGAGCGGGGGCAGGCGCCGCAGCAACCGCTTTCGAGGAGGCGATGATGCCTGAACGCGATCTCCAGTACCTTGCCGAACTGGCAGCACAGCTACGCGTCGACTCCGTACGAGCCGCCGCCGAGGCGGGGTCCGGCCACCCCACCTCGTCGATGTCCGCGGCCGACCTGATGGCGGTGCTGTTCGCCTGCCATTTGAGCTACGACTTCGACCACCCGGACGATCCGGCCAACGACCAGTTGATCTTCTCCAAGGGGCACGCCTCTCCCCTGCTCTACTCGCTGTACAAGGCGGCGGGCGTGATCGACGACGAGGAACTGCTGTCGTTCCGGCGCCGGGGCAGCCGCTTGGAGGGGCATCCGACACCCCGGCTGCCCTGGGTGGACGTCGCCACCGGCTCGCTCGGGCAGGGCCTGCCCGTGGGCGTGGGCGTGGCGATGGCCGGGCGGCTGGAACGCCTGCCGTACCGCGTCTGGGTGCTCTGCGGTGACAGCGAGCTGGCCGAGGGCTCCGTCTGGGAGGCCGCGGAACACGCGGGGGCCGAAGGACTGGCCAATCTGACCGCCATCGTGGACGTCAACCGGCTCGGGCAGCGCGGCCCCACCCGGCACGGGTGGGACACCGGCGCGTACGCGCGCAGGTTCGGGGCGTTCGGCTGGCACACGATCGAGATCGACGGGCACGATCCAGGACAGATCGACTACGCGCTGAACGACGCCTGCAACACACGCCGGCGGCCGACCGTGATCCTGGCGAAGACCCGCAAGGGTGAAGGCGTCCTGGAGGTGGAGAACCGCGAGGGCGCGCACGGCAAGGCGCTGAAGGACCCTGACAAGGCCGTGGCGGAGCTGGGCGGCGTCAGGGACGTGCACGTCGAGGTGCGCAAGCCCGTGCCGGGCGCGACGCCGTACCGGTTCGCCGCCACCGGGATCCAGGTGCCCGCCTACTCCGTCGGGGACCAGGTCAGCACGCGGACCGCGTACGGGGAGGCGCTGAAGGCGCTCGGCGCGGCCAGGGGGGACGTCGTGGCGCTGGACGGCGAGGTGGCCGACTCCACCAAGACCCAGACGTTCGCCGAGGAGTTCCCCGAGCGGTTCTTCGAGATGTACATCGCCGAGCAACTGCTCGTGGCGGCCGCCGTCGGGATGCAGGTGCGCGGGTGGAAGCCGTACGCGGCCACGTTCGCGGCGTTCCTCACCAGGGCGCACGACTTCATCAGGATGGCCGGGGTGAGCGGGGCCTCCATCCGGCTGGTCGGCTCGCACGCCGGGGTGGCGATCGGCGAGGACGGCCCCTCGCAGATGGGCCTCGAAGACCTGGCGATGCTGCGCACCACGTACGGGAGCACCGTACTCTACCCGTGCGACGCCAACCAGACGGCCGCCCTGCTCTCCGAGATGGCCGACCTCGACGGCGTCTCCTACCTGCGCACCACGCGCGGCGACACGCCGGTCATCTACGAGCCGGGCGAGCGCTTCCCCGTGGGCGGGTCACGGGTGCTGCGGCAGAACCCCGGCGACCGGGCCACCGTCGTGGCGGCCGGCGTGACCGTGCACGAGGCGCTGGCCGCGGCCGACGAGCTGCGGGCGAGCGACATCCCGGTCGGCGTCATCGACCTGTACTCGATCAAACCCGTGGACGCGGCGGCGCTCATCCAGGCGGCGACCACCACCGGCAACCTGATCACGGTCGAGGACCACCGGGCGGAGGGCGGGCTCGGGGACGCGGTCTCGGACGCGGTGAGCGAGCTGGGGCCGCGGGTGGTGAAACTGGCCGTGACCGATCTGCCCGGGTCCGCGACCCCTCGGGAACAGCTCTCCGACGCCGGCATCGACCACACCGCGATCGTCGCGGCGGTCAAACGACTGCTCTGACGACGGCGCGGTGACGAGTCCCGTCTCCGAGACGGCGGGCCCAGAGACGGCGGGCCCAGAGACGGCGGGCCCAGAGACGGCGGGCCCAGAGAGGGCGGGCGCTGCGGCCTGGACGGCGGAAGGGGCGGCGACACGACAGAGGGCCGGTGGTCGGGAGACCACCGGCCCTTCTTCTTCGCGTCGAAACCTCGGGCGTGCTCAGCGGGACTTCGCCGTGGCCTTCCTGTTGGCCTTCTTGATGGCGGCCACCAGCTCCGGCTTGGTCATCTTCGACCGGCCGGGCACGCCCAGCCTGGCCGCCACGCCCCGCAGGTGCTCCTTGCTCGCGTTGGCGTCCACCCCCTCCTGGGTGCGCCCGGACCGGTCCGTGGCGCCCTGGTCGGAGGGGCCCTTCTCGTCCTTCGGCTCCCAGTGGTCGCCGACCTTCTCGAAGGAGTGCTTGAGCGCGGCGAACGCCGTCATGTGGGCGCGCCGTCCCTCGCCGTACTCCTGGACGGCCGAGTCGTGCGCCTTGATCCAGGTACGCTGCGCCTTCTTGGGAGAACGCCTGACGGTCGACGGCAGCTCTTGAACGCCTGGCATGTCGGTCTCACCTCCTAAAGGGGCGGTTCGTTGTAGTGGCGGCGCTCCTCGTACACCGTGGTCCTGCGGGCCTCGGGCTCCTCGTAGATCTCCTGGCGGTGCACCGGCTCCTCGATCGGGCCGACCGCTCGCCGGGTGACGCGGATCCGGTAGATGCCGAACAGCAGTCCGACGATGCCGCCGAGCATGAGGATGACACCCACTACGTTGATGTCGAGACCGGCGAGGTCGAACTCGACGGCCCAGGTGAGGATCGCACCGAGCATGATGAGGATGATGCTTCCGGCGATGGTCATCAGATTTACCTCCTTGACACGAAGGAACCTCTATCCAAATGGCGAAAAACAAACCCGTCGTAATGATCGGGCTGATGGGATCAGGCAAGACGACCTCAGGACGCCTGGTCGCAGCGGCCCTCGGCCTGCCGTTCACCGACAGCGACCAGTACCTCCAGGACCGCTACGGCGCCACGTCGGCGCCGATAGCCGCCAGGGAGGGCAAGGAGACGCTGCACCGCTACGAGGCCGAGCACGTGCTGGAAGGGCTGGCGGGTGAGCCGAAGGTGATCGCGGCGGCGGCGAGCACGCTGGAGAACCCCGAGGTGCGTGCGGCGATGGGCCGGGCGTTCGTGGTCTGGGTCGACGCGAAGGACGACGTGCTGGCGCAGCGGATGCGCACGAGCGATCACCGTCCCGACTACGACCCGGCGACCATGCGGGCCCGGCGCGAGCACTACTTCCACGAGGTGGCCGACCTGATCTGCGACGTCGGCGTGCTCAGCCCCGAGCAGGTGCGCGACGAGGTGCTGCGGCAAATGGGTTTGCCCGGCGGCGATCACACCTGATAGCCAATGGGGATGCTTGACAGGATGTTCGCCGAGAAACCCACGCTGAAGGGCGAGCGCGTGACGCTGTGCCCGATCGGCCTCGAACATCTCGACGGCCTCGTCGAGCTCGTCTCCGACCCCGAGGTGGGCCGGCTGACGGGCTCGCACGGCACGTTCGAGGTGGATCGGCTGCGCGCCTGGTACGCCACGCGCGCGGAGCAGGCCGACCGGCTCGACCTGGCGATCATGGCGGACGACGAGGTCGTGGGCGAGATCGTGCTCAACGAGCTCGACGCCCGCAACCTGTCCTGCAACCTGCGCATCGCGCTGGTCGGCCCGCGTGCCTTCGGCAAGGGGTACGGCACCGAGGCGATCGAGCTGCTGCTGGCCCACGCGTTCACCGCGACGCCGATCCACCGGATCAGCCTGGGCGTCTACACCTTCAACGACCGCGCCCGCCACGTCTACAAGAAGATCGGCTTCGTCGAGGAGGGCGTCGAGCGCGACGCTCTGCTCTGGGACGGCGAGTGGCATGACGCCGTGCTCATGTCCATCCTCCGGCCTGAGTGGCAGTCAAGATCCGGAAGCCTGGCATAATGATCATGACTCATGGGTCCCCCGAGGCGCGCGGGGGACCTGTGGCGTCTTTCAGGGCAACCAAAGGGCCATGTCGTGCATCTAAGCATCAGTGACGATGCGCTTGGTGCCCGGTGATCCCGAGAGGCTCGGCGGCTTCTGGCCGGCGGCCAGGCTCGGCGCGGGCAAGCGCGGTGTCGTCTACGACGCCTACGACGACGAGGGCCGCCGCTACGCGGTCACCGTGCCGAGGGGCGAGGTCGGGCACCGGTTCGAGAAGGTGACCTGCCGCCAGTTGGCGCAGGTGGTGGCCGTCGGGTCCGACAGAGGCGTCCCCTACGTGGTCAGTCAGTTCGTCAGCGGGCCCGACCTGCGTGAGGCGGTCGGGCTGCACGGCCCCTACTGCGGTGACGAGCTCGTCGCGCTGGCCGCCGCCCTGGCCGCCGCGCTGCGGGCCCTGCACGAGGCCGGGCTGACGCATTCCGGGCTCAACCCGGAGGCCGTGCTGCTGGCCGCCGACGGGCCCCGGGTGATCGAGCTGGGCCTGCCCGCGAGCGACCCGGCGGGCGACACGTGCACGTACCTCGCTCCCGAGGTCCTGACCGGGCAGCCGGCCGAGGCGGCGGCCGACGTGTTCGCGTGGGGCGCGGTGGTGCTGTTCGCGGCCACCGGCCGCGACCCCTTCCAGGGGGAGAGCCTCGGCGGCATCATGCACCGGCTGCTGACCGTCGACCCCGACCTGAGCTGCCTGCCCGACAACCTGCGCGAGCTGGTGGGGCGGGCGCTGTCGAAGAACTGCGCCGACCGGCCGGCGGCGGCCGAGCTGCTCATCGACAGCGAGACCGAGCTGCGCCCGCCCGAGGCGTGGGCCCCGACGCGGTCGCTCGGCGAGGTGGCCGAGGAGGCCTACCTCTCGCTCACCCCGAGGCAGCAGGAGGAGGTGCCCGGCCTGCTGCTGCGCCTGCTCGACGGCGACGACCCGCACGACGAGGGCGAGGTGCTCGCCCCGCTCATGGAGGCCGGCCTGCTGGTGCGGCGCAGCGTCCGGGTGCCGCCCGCCGAGACGGCCGTGGGCAAGCTCGTGGCCGTCAGCGACAACCGGGTGGCCGCCGCCAGCGCCGCCCTCTACCGGGCCTGGCCCCGCTTGCGCGGGTGGGTCGCCGACGAGCGCGACGGCATGCCGTCCCATCGGCGCATCCGCGAGGCCGCCAGGACCTGGTCCGAGCACCGCCGCGACACCAGCCACCTCTTCCGCGGCCACGAGCTCGACTCCGCGCTCGGCTGGGCCGCGACCAAGCGCCGCCACGTACGGCTCAACCAGCTCGAACGCGACTTCATCAACGACAGCGTGGCCCTGTCCAAGCAGCGCAGGAAGCTCATGATGCCCGCGCTGGCCACGGTCGCGGCCGTGCTGGCGGTCGCGGTGACGATGAGCGTCCTGTCCGTGCACGGCCAGAACGACCTGCGCGAACGCCTCATCGAGGCCGACGCCAGGGCCGTGGCCGCCAGGGCGGAGAACCTGCGCGACTCCGACCCGCGCACCGCGATGCGGCTCAGTGTGGCCGCGTGGCGGCTGGCGCCGGTGTTCGAGGCGCGGGCGGCGCTGCAGGCCTCGCTCGTGCAGCCGGAGCTGGGGGTGTTCACCGACCCCGGGGCCGACGCGCGGGCGCGCTACCTGCTGCGGGGGGACGAGCTCGTGCGCTGGGACGCCGACGCCGTCACCGTCTGGGACGTGGCCGGCGGGCGGCGGACGGCCACGTACGTGCTGCCGCCGGGAAGCACCGCGCTGAGCGACGACGGCCGCTACGCGGAGGGGCCCGGCGGGCGGCCCTTCGACGTGGCGACCGGTCAGGCGCCGGCGGGCGACGCCGCGTACGCGATCAGCCGGGGCAACCGGACGGTCGTCCGTCGGGGCGGCCGGATGCTGTTCGACGTGAGCGACAAGAAGGTGGCGCTGTCCCCCGACGGGTCGAGGGCGGCCGTGTCCGGGGTGACGGGGCGGGTGGAGCTGTGGGACCTGACGCCCCGGCGGGTCAGGACGGGCATCGTGACCGTTCAGCCGCTCACCGGCGTGGACGCCGGGGCGCCTGCTCTCGCCTTCAGTCCTGACGGGGGGACGCTGGCGGTGGCGGGGCGTGACGGGGTCACGCTGGTGGAGGACGAGCAGACCCGCACCGCCCGCTCGGCCCCCGCCCAGCCCCTCAACGCCCAGGCCCCGCCCCAGTCCTCCCCCACGGGCCCGATGGGCGGCGAGGCCGGCCACCCCGGCACCCTCGCGGCCCCACCCACCAGCCCTCCTGCGGGCCAGGCCCCGCTCACCGGCGCTCTAGAAGCGCAGGCCGGACGTCCAGGTGTCCTCGCGGCCTCGCCCACCGGCCCTGTGGGGGCACAGGCGGCACCCTCTGGGACCCTCCCCACCGGACCCCTTGAAGCGCAGGCCGGACCTCCGGGCGCTCTCGCGGCCCCATCCCCTGCGGAAGTGGAGGCGGCACCCTCTGGGGCTTTGGCCGCGCGGGGTGTGCCGAGTGGGGTTTCCTGGCCCGGGTTGCGGGCACTTCCGGCTCCGGAGCCCGCGGTCACGCTCAAGGCCGTCACGCCGTCGGCCCTGCCTGAGCGCGACACCGGAGGTCAGCCGGCCGGGCCCAAGACCGATGCCGGAGGTCAGCCGGCCCTGCCTGAGCGCGACGGCGGGGCTCAGCCGGCTGTGCCGAAGGCCGATGCCGGAGGTCGGTCGGCCGCGCCTGAGATCGACGCCGGAGGGTCGTCGGCCTCGCCCGAGCCCGATGCCTGGGCCTCGTCGGGCGCGCGGAAGCGTGACCTCGGTGAGGGGCCGGTGAAGGAGCGTGGCTGGGGGGTCGAGATCGTGGACGGGCTGGAGACGCCTCCTGGCGCCCTGGCCGGCCCGCTCGTCTTCAGCCCCGACGGCCGCCTCCTCGCCCTCCCCGGCGACGGCGAGGTACGCGTCTGGAACGTGGCCGAACGCCGCCTTGCGGGCGCGTACCCGCTCAAAGACCCCGGCCACGGCCTGACGTTCTCCAAGGACGGACGGACCCTGCGCTACCTCAGCGGCACCGGCTCGGTCGTCTCGCTCGACGTCTCCGGCCTGCCGATGCCCGCCCAGGACGGCCAGGTCGCCGCCTTCTCCGGCAACGGCCGCGTCGCCGCCAAGGAGGTCGGGGACACGATCGAGCTCACCGACACCGAGGCGCGCAGGACGCTGGGCCGGATCGCCGCCGCCGGCGACCTGGCGTTCGACGCGAGCGGCCGGCTGCTGGCCGTCGCGGGCGACCCCGTGACCGTGTGGGAGGTGACCGGGGGCAGGCGGGTGGCCGCGATCAACGCCGGCGGCGACGTACCGGCCGTGGCGCTCTCCCCCGACGGCGGCACGCTGGCCACCGCCCGCGGCAGCACCCTGGAGACGTGGGACGTGCGCCAGGGGCAGCGGATCAAGACGTACGAGAGCGCGGGTGACCTGGCCCTGGCCTTCAGCCCCGACGGCAGGACGCTGGCCGCCGGTGACAGCCTGCTCGACCTGCGTACCGGCCGGATCACCCCGCTCAGCCTGGCCGCCGAGGCCGGTGGGGGCGCCGCCGCGACCGCGCTGGCCTTCTCGCCCGGCGGCGACAGGCTGGCGTTCGGGCTGGAGGGCGGCAGGGTGCTGCTGTGGGACGTACGCGAGCGCCGGCCGCTCGGCACGATCGAGACCGGCACCACCCCGGTGGACGAGCTGCGTTTCTCTCCCAAGGGCGACCTGCTGGCCATCGACGGCGGCCGCACCTCGCTCTGGGACACGAAGACGCTGCGCGAGGTCGGCCAGGTGGGATCGTGGGCGTCGGGGCTCGCCTTCAGCCAGGACGGCAGGCGGCTGCGCGGCGTGGCGCTCGACGGCACCGTACACGAGATCGCGGTCGATCCGGCCCTGACGGCGAGCGAGGTGTGCGCCCGGGCGGGCGGGGCGCTGAGCAGGCAGGAATGGGCCCGGCTGATCCCCGAGAGCGGCTACCAGGACGCCTGCTGACGGCAATCCCGGTACCGGCCCCCCGCCGACCGGCCACGCTTGCCGACCCGACCTCCGCCGACGGCGGGTCGCGCCGGTGACCAGGACCTCCGCCGGCCGCACGCCGTCCGGCCGTCCTAGTCGCCGACGAGTCTGAGGACCTTGCCCTGTGGGTCGGCCACCAGGTAGCCGCCGCGGCCGTAGTCGTCGGAGGCGTAGACGAGCAGCACCTGCTTGGTCGCGGTGAACACGTAGTTCGGGTCCACGATGACGTAGACCGTCGTGGGGTTGGAGGCGCCGAGGTCCTTCTTCGCCCGTTCGATGAGGTTGGGGAGGGCGTTCCAGTTGTACTTGGACAGGTCGGCCGTGCCGGTGCGCACCTGGCTGCCCTTGCGCGGCTCCGAGACGGCGCCGTCGCGGTAGTCGTAGCTGTCGTACAGGTCCGGGTCCCGTTTGAGCGGGGCGTCCACGGAGGCGTACGTCGGGTAGACGACCATCTTGACGACCTTGGTGCCGCCGATGGCCGGCTTGAGCTTGGCGATCATGGCGCGCATGCCGGCGGGGGTCAGCAGGTTCTCCTCGACGGTCTCCTCGGAGGGGTCGCCCGTCTGGTCACCTGTCTGGTCGTCCGTCGTGTCGTCCGTCGTGTCGCCTGTCGTGTCGTCTGTGGTGGTGACGCGCGGGGTTCTGCCGGTGTTCGGGGCGTCCGACGCCGACAGGCGGTCGGTCTGGGGACGGCCGTCGCCGCCGAGGTCGCCGATGGCCGGAAGTAACCGCCAACCCACCACGCCTGCCACGACGACGACCGAGACGATCACCGCGACCAGCGCCGTCCCGCCGCGACGGGGGCGGCGTCTGTTCATGGTGTCGGAGTGCGAGACCGGCGCCTTGCCCCACGGGCCTCCGTGCCCGGGCGGCACGGTGTGCCCGGCCTGGGGCGGCACGGTGTTCCCCGCCTGGGGCGGCCCGGCGTACGCGCCCGGGCCCGCCCCGGCCGCCCCCGGCCCGGAAGGCCCTGACCCATGCGGCCCTGGCCCGGGAGGCATCGGCCCGCCGGCGTTCCCACCGGGCGGGAAGACCGCCGCGCCCCACCCGGGACCACCGGACTGGGCACCGGCGCCCTGGGGACCGGTGCCGTGGTGGCCGGCGCCGTGAGGACCGGAGCCCTGAGAGCCGGTGCCGTGAGGACCGGCGCCGTGAGGACCGGAGCCGTGGGAACCGAAGTCGTGTGGAGCCGGCGGCCGAGGGACCGGTCCTTGAGGGGCGTAAACCTGCGGAGCCGACGACTGAGGGGCCGACGACTGAGGGCCGGGAGCATGGGGGCCGTAGGGGTGAGGCGGCGGGGGTGTGTGGCCTGATTCGGCCGCGGCGAGCATCCGGTCCAGGGTCTCCGCGTCCGGCCGGGCCGCCGTGTCCCGGGTGAGCAGGGCCGCGAGCACCGGCCCGAGCGGCCCCGCGCGCCCAGCCGGCGGCACGTCCGCGTTGAGCACCGCCGCCAGCGTCGCCAGGGTGGTGCTCCGGCGCAGCGGATGCCGTCCCTCCACCGCCACGTACAGCATCATGCCCAGCGACCACAGGTCGGAGGCCGGGTCGCCTTCCACGCCGTTGATCCGCTCGGGCGCCATGTACTCGGGCGAGCCGATGAACGACCCCGTGGCCGTCAGGCTGGTGGACTCGCGTACGGCGGCGATGCCGAAGTCGGTCAGCACCGAGCGCCCGTCCTCGCGCAGCAGCACGTTGGCGGGCTTGACGTCGCGGTGCTGGATGCCGACGGCGTGGGCCGCCCGGAGCGCGGACAGGACCTCGCGTCCGAGCTTGGCGACCTGTTCGGGCGGCATGGGGCCGTGCTGGATCCGATCCTGGAGCGAGCCGCCGGGGACGAGCTCCATGACGATCCACGGGTAGTCGTGCTCGCCCGGGTCGACGATGTGGTGGATGGTGGCCACGTGCGGGTGGTTGAGCCGGGCCAGCGCGCGGGCCTCGCGCAGCACCCGGGCGCGCAGGTCGCGGGCGCCGTCCGGGTCCTGCTCGTCCATCGACGGGTCGGGCGGGCGCACCTCTTTGAGCGCGACCTCGCGGTGCAGGGCCACGTCCCAGGCCCGCCACACCAGGCCCATGCCCCCGCCGCCGAGCCGCTCCACGAGTTCGAAACGGCCGTCGATCACGCGCTTGTGCATGCGCAGCAGCGTAGGGCCGCGCCGACTCCGTCGCCATCGGGGGCGGCCGGCCGGCTCGGCTGTCAGAGGCCGGTCAAGCGCTGGTGGCGAGTTCCGTGGCGACCACGCCATGTTCGAACGGCAGCCCCTTGGCGTACCTGACCAGCTCGTCCACGGCCAGGTCGGCGATGCGGGCCAGCTCGCCGCCGAGTGAGCCGGCGATGTGCGGGGTGAGCAGGACGTTGGGCAGGTCGTAGAGGGGCGAGTCAGGCGGCAGCGGGTCCGGCTCTGTGACGTCGATCACGGCGTACAGGCGGCCGGAGGTGAGCTCGGCGGTGAGCGCCTCGGTGTCCACGAGCGCGCCGCGCGCCGTGTTGATCAGCGTGGCTCCGTCGCGCATGCGGGCCAGCCGGGCGGCGTCGACGAGGTGCTCGGTCTCGGGCAGCGCGGGCGCGTGCACGCTGATCACGTCGCACCGTTCGAACAGCTCGTCCAGGCCGACGTGCAAAACGCCCAGGTCCTCGGTCAGGTACGGGTCCGCGACCAGCACGTCCAGGTCGAACGGCCTTAGCAGCTCGATCACCCGGCGCCCGATCCTGGAGGCGCCGATGATCCCGATCGTGCGCCGGTAGTTGCCGATGCCGCTGGAGAGTCCGTACACGTCGAGTTGGGTGCGTTTGTCCCGGTAGAGCGCGGCCAGTTCCAGCACCCGCTTGTTCGCGAAGAGGATAGAGGCCAGCGTGTACTCGGCGACGGGCTCGGCGTTGGCCGCCGCCGCGGAGGAGACGAGCAGGCCGCGTTCCCAGCAGGCCGGGGTGACGTGGTGCTTGACGGAGCCGGCCGCGTGCACGATCGCCTTGAGCCGGGGTGCGGCGGCCAGCACCTCGGCGGTGATCGGCGGGCAGTACCAGCTGGTGTAGAGCACCTCGGCCTCGGCCAGCGCGGCCGCCACGTCGGGGTCGGCGAAGTCCGTGGTCACCTGGTCGGGGTCCACGTCCGCGACGGCGATCAGGCGGTCGCGTACCGGGCCGGTGACGAGCCGTCCGGCGATCTGCCGGCTCATGGCGAGCAGGGTCTTGGGCCGGTATTCGGTCATTTCGCTCCCCCGGGCGCGCGAAAGGTCAAAACGATCATAACGAAGGCGATGCTCCGAGCCTTGACGGGGCTATTCGCCGGGGTCGCTCAGCCGGCCGATGAGGGCCGTCCTGGAGGCGATGCCGAGCTTGGTGCAGACGTGGCTCAGGTGGTATTCGACGTCTTGACGCTCGGCACCAGCTTGCGAAGGGCAGGTGCCGCCATGCGGACTCACCCCCTCGCCGAGGCTCCAGGCCACGTTCATCGTCTGCCCTGGTCCGGCGGCCGTCCAGGGCCGGGTTGACCCGGGTCAGGCTTTCGGTCATCGGACAAAAGCCGCGAAGTCTTCCGGCGCGGCCCGTGCACACCGTCCAACACGCCCATGCACACCGTCCAAAACGAACGCCTCAGCTCACCAGAACACCTCAGGACCTCCGAAACGGCACGGAACGGAAGAGCGAAACCTCGACGACACGCGTACCATCAGGCGGTAGAGGCCACATGCCGGCATCCGCCGGCGCCGCGGGGGCTATTGCGGCCCGGGACCGGCCGCAATAGCCCCTACCTTGGTCACATGGATCCCCTCATCAGCCGCCGGGCGCTCAACCGGGCCACCCTGGACAGGCAGCTCCTGCTGCGGCGCACCGGCCAGTCCGTGATCGAGGTCGTCGAACACCTGGGCGGGCTCCAGGCGCAGACCCCGCACACCTGGTACACCGGCCTGTGGACCCGCGTCGAGGGCTTCGCCGCCTCCGACGCCGCCGACCTGCTGGCCTCGCGCGCCCTGGTGCGCATCGCGCTGCAGCGCTCCACCATCCACCTGGTCTCGGCTCGCGACTGCCTGGCCATGCGGCCGCTGCTGCAGCAGGTCACCGAGCGCGGGACGCGCACGACGTTCGGCAAGCGGCTGGCCGGGGTGGATCTCGGTGAGCTGGAGGCGGTCGGGCGGGCGCTGCTGGAGGAGCGGCCGATGACCTTCGCCGAGCTGGGCCGGGCGCTGAACGAGCGCTGGCCGGAGCACGACCCCCACGCGCTGGGCCAGGGGGTGCGCTGGCTGGTGCCCCTCGTGCAGGTGCCGCCGCGCGGCCTGTGGGGCAGGAGCGGGCCGGTCGCCCACACGAGCGCGGAGTCGTGGCTGGGCTTCGAGCAGGCCCCGATGACGCCGGCCGAGCTGGTGCGGCGCTACCTGGCCGCGTTCGGGCCCGCGTCGGTGCAGGACGTGCAGACGTGGTCGGGGCTGACCCGGCTGGCCGAGGTGGTCGAGCCGCTCGACCTGCTCAGGTTCAGGGACGAGAGCGGCAGGACTCTGTACGACCTCCCCGACGCCCCACGCCCCGACGCGGACGTGCCCGCGCCGCCCCGCCTCATGTACGACTTCGACAACCTGTTCCTCTCCCACGCCGACCGGTCGCGGGTCATCACCGAGACCGGCCTGGCCGCGTTCCAGGGCTTCATGGGCACCAACGTGATGCCCAGGGTCGTCCTGGTGGACGGCGTCACGGCCGGGGACTGGACGCTCACCCGGGCCAAGGGCGTCTCCACCCTCGGCCTGCACCTGTGGGAGCCGGTCAAGGACCTGGAGGCGGTCGAGGAGGAGGGCCGGCGGCTGCTCGCGTTCCTGGCCCCTGGAGACACGCACGAGATCGCGGTCTCGGACGGCCCCTCAAGGCCCTGACCTGTTGTGCACTGCACAACGACGTGTTGCAAACAGCGGTCCGCCGGTATGTTGGGGCACGTGCCAGAACGCAACCAGTCCGCCTCGCTCAGACGCGCCCTGGCCGTGCTGGAACACGTGCGCGAGCATCCGGGCGTCTCGCTCACGCAACTCGCCGATGCCGTGGGCCTGTCCAAGAGCACGGTGCTGCGCCTGTCCGCGCCGCTCGTAGAGGCCAGGCTGCTCGAACGCGACCGCGAGACGGGTGCCTACCGCCTGGGCCACGGCACGCTCAGCCTCGGCCAGTCCTACCTGGCCACGCTCGACCTGCGCTCCGTCGCGGCCGAGGAGTCGCACCGGCTGATGACCGAGGTGCGCGAGACCGTCCACCTGGTCCTCCACGACCCGCCGCACGTCGTCTACATCGACAAGGTGGAAAACGCGGCCAGCGTCCGCATGGCCTCGCGCATCGGCAGCCGCAGCCCCCTCCACTGCACCGGGGTCGGCAAGGCCATCCTGGCCTGGCTGCCGGAGGAGACCGTGGCCGGCCTGACCCTCGAACCGCGGACGAAACACACGATCACCGAAGCCGAGCGGCTGCGCGCGGACCTGGCACACGTCAGGCGGCGCGGCTACGCGGTCGACGACCGCGAAAATGAACCCGAGGTGCGGTGCGTGGC
Source organism: Nonomuraea maheshkhaliensis (assembly GCF_039529435.1). Taxonomy (NCBI): domain Bacteria; kingdom Bacillati; phylum Actinomycetota; class Actinomycetes; order Streptosporangiales; family Streptosporangiaceae; genus Nonomuraea; species Nonomuraea maheshkhaliensis. Next base: position 33,391 of record NZ_BAAAMU010000023.1, on the reverse strand, counting down.
CGCGCCGATCTTCAACCACGACGACGCCGTGACCGCGGCCATCTCCGTCTCCGGCCTCACCTCGCGGATCACCGCCGCGCGGGTGCGCGAGCTGGGTCCGCTGGTGGCCGGCGCGGCGGCGCGCATCTCCAGAAAGCTGGGCAGCCGAGAGCGATGACGACCGAGCTGGTGACCTTCGGCGAGACCATGGCGCTGTTCGCCGCCAGGCGCACGGGGCCGCTGCGCTTCGCCCGTGACTTCGACCTGGGCCTGGGCGGCGCCGAGTCCAACGTGGCGATCGGCGTGGCCCGCCTCGGGCACGGCGCGACGTGGGCGGGCCGGGTGGGCGCCGACGAGTTCGGCGACCTCATCAGGGCCACGCTGGCCGGCGAGGGCGTGGACGTGCGCGCCATCCCCGACTCCAGCGCGCCCACCGGTCTGATGATCAAGGGCAGGCGCACGGCCGACCTCATCGACGTGCGCTACTACCGCAAGGGCAGCGCCGGCTCGCGGCTGTGCGCGGCCGATCTCGACGCCGAGCTGATCAGGTCCGCCCGGGTGCTGCACGTCTCCGCCATCACTCCCGCGCTCTCGGAGTCCGCGCGTGACGCCGTACGGTTCGCGATCGACGAGGCCAGGGCCACGGGCGTACTGGTCTCCCTCGACGTGAACTACCGCAAGGCGCTGTGGACGCCCGAGGAGGCCGGGGCCTGGCTGCGCGAGGCGATCGGGAGCGTGGACGTGCTGTTCGCCACCGAGGCGGAGGGCCGGCTCATCGCCGACGTCGAAGGGGCCGAAGAGCTGGCCAAGGCGCTGGCGGGGATGGGGCCGCGGCACGTGCTGATCAAGTTCGGCGCCGAGGGGGCCATGGAGCTGTCCGGCGGCGTCGTACGGCGGGCGGAGCCGTACCGGGTGAGCGAGGTCGACTCCGTCGGGGCCGGCGACGCCTTCGCGGCCGGCTGGCTGGCGGACTGGCTGGCGGGGGCCGAGCCCGAGCGGCGGCTCAGCACGGCGTGCGCGGCGGGGGCGTTCGCGGTCACCTCGCAGGGCGACTGGGAGAGCCTGCCCCGCCGCGCCGACCTCGACCTCCTGCGCCGCCCCGCCGACGGCGTCAACCGCTGACCGCCCAGGCCGGGCGGCCCCACGACCACGGCAACCGCCGACCAGGCGGTCCCACCGACGGCCGCCTGAACCACCCGCCCCGGGTCCGGCGGTGCACCGGTTGTGCGGGGCGGCAACCCGTAGCATGTGTGCATGAAGCGGCCGCTGGGAGAGCTCGAGTCCACGATCATGGACAGGATGTGGTCCTACCGCAGGCCCGCCTCCGTCCGTGACGTGCTCGAAGACCTCCGTACGGAGCGCGAGATCGCCTACACCACGGTCATGACCGTGATGGACAAGCTCCACACCAAGGGCCTGCTCAAGCGCGAGCCGGTCGGCCGGGCCTACGTCTACGAGCCGATCGCCACCAAGGAGGCCTACACCGCGGAGCTGATGCGCCACGCGCTGGCCGGCAGCGGCAACCAGGCCGCCACCCTGGTCCACTTCCTCGAACGCCTCACCCCCGAGGAGGCCACCGCGCTGGAGGCCGCCCTCCAGGTCGTCCCGCCGGGCAGCCGCCGCGGATAGCGGATCTTTGCCCGTTTCCGTTCCGGCCTTGAGGGCAGGCGGGGAAAACCTCGTCCGGGGGAAGGGAAACGCGATGACAGACGTCTCTGGCCAGGGCTCGCCGCCCGACGACCAGCGTGAGGTGCTCACCAACAGGCAGGGGCACCCGGTCTACGACAACCAGAACCAGCGCACGATCGGCCCGCGCGGCCCGGCCACGCTGGAGAACTACCAGTTCCTGGAGAAGATCAGCCACTTCGACCGGGAACGCATCCCCGAGCGCGTGGTGCACGCGAGGGGCGCGCTCAGCTACGGCTACTTCGAGGCGTACGGCAAGCTCGGCGACGAGCCGATCGCCCGCTACACGCGCGCCAAGCTGTTCCAGGAGCCGGGCAAGCGCACCGACGTCGCCCTGCGCTTCTCCACGGTGATCGGCGGGCGCGACTCGGCCGAGACGGCCCGCGACCCGCGCGGCTTCGCGATCAAGTTCTACACCGAGGACGGCAACTGGGACCTCGTCGGCAACAACCTGGCGGTCTTCTTCATCAGGGACGCCATCAAGTTCCCCGACGTCATCCACTCGCTCAAGCCCGACCCCGTCACCTTCAGGCAGGATCCGAACCGGATCTTCGACTTCATGTCGCAGACGCCCGAGTGCATGCACATGCTGGTCAACCTGTTCAGCCCGCGCGGCATCCCCGCCGACTACCGCCACATGCAGGGCTTCGGCGTGAACACCTACCGGTGGGTCAACGCGCGGGGTGAGACGCACCTGGTGAAGTACCACTGGATGCCCAAGCAGGGCGTGCGCAGCATGACCGCGGCCGACGCCGCCGCCGTGCAGGCGGAGGACCTGGGTCACGCCACCAAGGACCTGTACGAGGCCATCGAGCGCGGCGACTACCCCGAGTGGGAGCTGCTGGTGCAGGTCATGAGCGACGACGAGCACCCCGAGCTGGACTTCGACCCGCTCGACGACACCAAGACCTGGCCGGAGAACGACTTCCCCGCGCTGCCTGTCGGCCGCCTGGTGCTCAACCGCAACGTGCGGAACCAGTTCGCCGAGAACGAGCAGGCGTCGTTCGGCACCGGCGTGCTCGTGGACGGGCTCGACTTCTCCGACGACAAGATGCTGGTCGGGCGGACGTTCTCCTACAGCGACACGCAGCGCTACCGGGTCGGCCCGAACTACCTGCAGCTCCCGGTCAACCAGACGAAGGCGACCTGCCGCACCAATCAGCGCGACGGCCAGATGACGTACTTCGTCGACTCGGGCGGCGAGAGCCCGCACATCAACTACGAGCCCTCGCTACGCGACGGCCTGCGCGAGGCGCGCTACCCGCATCCGGACGAGGTCGGCCCCGAGATCGCCGGGCGGCTCACCCGCCAGCGGATCCCGCGCACCAACGACTACAAGCAGGCCGGCCAGCGCTATCTGCTGATGCAGGAGTGGGAGCGCGACGATCTGGTGCTCAACTTCGTCACGGCGCTCAAGCAGTGCGACCGGGCCGTCCAGGAGCGCATGGTCTGGCACTTCCTGATGGTCGAGGACGACCTGGGGCTGCGCGTGGGCGAAGGGCTCGGCATCACGCCCGACGACCTGGCCGGCCTGGAGCCGCTGCGGGGCCAGGATCTCACCGACGAGGACCGTGACCGCCTGGCCAAGCTGGGCAGGAACGGCCCCCGTGACGTCGAGGGCCTGAAGATGACGCACTGCGTGCCGAACGAGCGGGCCGCGCACGCCTGATTCGCCGCCCTGACCCGCCGCCCTGACCCGCCGCCCTGACCCGCCGCCCTGGCCTGCTGCTCTGACGCCGCCCCGGCACGTCCGCCGGCGCGGCGTGCGAGCGGTCAGAGCGGTCAGAGCAGGCCGGCGCCCGCCAGCAGCTTGCCGATCCGGCCGATCTCGTCCTCGTTCAGCGGGATCTGCGGCAGCGCGGTGACCGGGCAGTCGATGACGCCGCGCAGGTGCAGCGCGGCCTTGAACGCGCCGAGCCCCGACGAACTGCCGCCCATGCGGGCGCCGCCGACGTGCACGATGCCGAACAGCCTGGCCAGGCGCTCCTGCTCCGCCCTGGCCGCCGGCCAGTCGCCGCGCGAGGCGCTGCGGTACAGCTCGGCGTAGCCGTGCGGGTCCACGTTCCCGAGCCCGGGCACGACGCCGTCGGCGCCCATCCACAGCGCGGAGTCGACGGTCACCTCGGACCCGGTGAGGACGCTGAAGGGCGGCCGGCGGCCCAGGATGACCGCGCGCAGGCCGCCGTCGTCGCCGCTGGAGTCCTTCACCCCGGCCAGTACACCTTCCGCGGCCAGTTCGAGCAGCAGGTCCGCGCTCAGTTTGGTGTGCACGGACACCGGCAGGTCGTAGGCGTAGAGCGGCAGCCCGGTCCGCGCGGCGAGGGTCCTGAAGTGGGTGCGGATCTCGTCGGGATGCGTACGCGTGTAGAACGGCGCGGTCGCCACCAGCCCGGCCGCCCCCGCCTCGATCGCGACCCTGGCGTGCTCCAGGACGCGCGGCGTGGTCATGTCGATCACCCCGGCCAGCACCGGCACCTGCCCGGCGACGTGCCCGATCACGGTGTCGAGCACCGTGCGCCGCTGCGCGTCCGTCAGGTACGCCACCTCCGACGAGGACCCCAGCACGAACAGCGCGTCCACCCCGCCCCCGACCAGGTGATCGACCAGCCGGACCATCGAGGCGACGTCCACCTCGTAATCGGGGGTCATGGGGGTGCAGACCGGGGGGATGACTCCGGCCAGTGTGGCGGATCGGGCGGCGGCAGAGGTCGTCATGCATGCTCCTGGATCAGTTCGAGGTCGGTGGCGCCGGCCGCCACCGGGTGATGGCAGTGGAAGAGGTGCTCGTCCTGGGCCCGCGCGGCCGGCCATTCGGCTGCGCAGACGTCGTCCGCCCGCCAGCACCGCGTACGGAACGGGCACCCGCTGGGCGGCCTGGTGGCCGAGGGCACGGCGCCCACCAGCGGGATCGGGTTGATCGGCGAGATCAGGCCCGGCGTGGCCGAGAACAGCGCCCGCGTGTAGGGGTGGCGCGCGCCCAGCGGGACCGCGGCGGCGGGGGTCTGCTCGACGATGCGGCCCAGGTACATGGTCACGACCCGGTCGCTCATCCTGCGTACGGTCTGGATGTCGTGCGAGACGAACACCAGGGCCAGGCCGAGCCGTTCCTTCAGGTCGAGCAGCAGGTTGAGGATCTGCGCGCGGACGGACACGTCGAGGGCGCTGGTCGGCTCGTCGGCCACGACCAGCTCGGGTTCGAGCGCCAGCGCCCTGGCCACGGCCACCCGCTGCCGCTGGCCGCCGGACAGCTGGCTGGGCAGCGCGTCGGCGGCGCTCGGCGGCAGGCCGACCAGGTCGAGCAGTTCGCGCACGCGGGCGTCGCGCTGGGCGGGCGTGCCGCGCCCGTGCACGTTGAGCGGGTCGCGCAGCACCTGACGGATCGGCAGCCGCCGGTTGAGCGCGGTGGACGGGTCCTGGAAGATCATCCCCACGCTTGACCCGATCAGCGCCCGCCGCTCGGACTCCTTCATCCCCCACAGCTCACGGCCACGGAAGGTGACGCTGCCCGAGACCGGCCGCTGCAGCCCGACCAGCACCTTGGCCAGCGTGGACTTGCCGCAGCCCGACTCCCCCACGATCCCGACCGTCTCGCCGGCGCCCAACGTGAGGCTGGCGCCGGTCAGCGCGTGCACGCGGTCGCGCGAGAACAGGCCGCCCGAGCGGGCCTTGTGCACGACGTGCACGTCCTTCAGCTCAAGCATGCTGCTCACTCCTCACTAGCTCCTGAGCCGGATGGTGACAGGCGACGCGATGCGTGTCGTCACCGTCCAGCACCGGGCTCTCGGTACGGCACACGTCGGTGGCCATCGGGCACCGGTCGGCGAACCGGCAGCCGGGCGGGAAGTCGGCCGGCGCCGGCACCACGCCGCGGATCTGGGTCAGCCGCTCGGCCCCCGACTCCAGCGACAGCACCGAGCCGAGCAGGCCGCGGGCGTAGTGGTGGGCGGGCGCCCCGACCAGGGCGGCGGTGACGCCGGTCTCGACGATCTGGCCGCCGTACATGACCACGACCCGGTCGGTCACGTCGGCGACCAGCGCGAGGTCGTGGGAGACGAGGATCAGCGCGAAGCCCAGCTCCTCCCGTAGCTTCAGCAGCAGCTCGATGACCTGTGCCTGGACGGTGACGTCGAGCGCGGTGGTGGGCTCATCGGCGACGATCAGCTTGGGGTCGCGCGAGAGCGCCATCGCGATCAGCACCCGCTGCCGCTGCCCGCCGGACAGCTCGTGCGGGTAGGAGGTCAGGGTGCGGCGGGCGTCGAGGCCGACGAGTTCGAGCAGCTCGGCGGGGGTGCGCCGGCCGCCGCGCCGGGTGAGCTGCTTGAGCTGGGCCTTGATGGTCATGGCCGGGTTGAGCGAGGAGAGGGCGTCCTGGTAGATCATCGCCATCTCGTGGCCGAGCAGCCGGCGGCGGACCCGTTTCGGCTCCGCCAGCAGCTCACGCCCGTCGAAGCGGATGTGGCCGCTGACGCGGGCGTCGCGGGGCTGCAGGCCCATCACGGTCAGCGCGGTCAGCGTCTTGCCGCAACCCGATTCGCCGACCAGGCCCAGCACCTCCCCCGGGCGTACCTCGAAGCCGATGCCGTCCACGATGTCGACGCCTTCCGCGAACCCGATCCGCAGCCGTTCGACGGCGAGGATCGGCGGGCCCTGCGGCAGCGGGCGGGCCCGCTCGGCGAGCCTGCGCGCGGCCTCGGCCAGTCCCGGCAGCTCGACGACCTCGCCGGAGCCGGGGGTGGCCCGCTCAAAGACGTCGTCCTTGCGGGCGACCGGCTTGCGCGCGGCCGGGGCGGCCCAGGCGTCGGAGATGCCCTCGGACAGGATGTTGAGCGCGAGCACGGTGACGAGGATCAGCAGGCCGGGGAAGACCGTGGCCCACCAGCCGCCGAGCAGCACCATGTTCTTGCCGTCGGCGATGACGCTGCCCCATGACGGGTTCGGCGGGCGTACGCCGGCGCCGATGAACGACAGCGACGCCTCGAACACGATCGCGTCGGCCACCATGACCGTGCAGAACACCAGCACCGGCGCGGCGCAGTTGATCGCGACGTGCTTGATGAGGATGTGCGGGGTGCGGGCGCCGATGATGCGCTCGGCGGCGACGTAGTCCTCGCCGTACTGGGCGATCACGTTGGCCCGCACGACCCTGGCCACGGACGGCATGTAGAGGAAGGCCATGGCCATGACCAGCACCGGGATGCTGCCGCCGAACACCGCCACGAGCACGGCCGCCAGGGCGATGCCGGGGAAGGCCATGACGACGTCGAGCAGGCGCATGACGGTCTCGTCCACGGCCCGGCGCGAGGTGGCCGCGACCGCGCCCACGATCGCGCCTGCGACCAGGGCGAGCCCGGTGGCGCCGAGGCCGATGATGAGCGACCAGCGGGCGCCGTACAGGAGTCTGGACAGGATGTCGCGGTTGGCGCTGTCGAGCCCCATCCAGTGCTGGGCGGAGGGGCCGCCGCCGGCGGCCTCCTGGAAGTACGGCGAGTGCGGCGCGATCCACGGCGCCAGCAGCGCCGCCAGCACGACCACGGCGACGATGCCGACCGCCACCCACGACAGCGGCCGCAGCCGGCGGAAGCCGACGCCCGGCCTGGACAGGCGCTCGGCCAGCCCCCCTCGCAGCTGGAACCGGTTCATGTGGCGCTCCTGAGGCGGGGGTTGACCAGCAGATACAGGACGTCGACGATCAGGTTGACGACCATGAAGCCGATCGCGATGGTCAGCACCACGCCCTGGACCACCGCCGGGTCACCGTCGCGGACCGCGTTGATCATGAGCTGGCCCATGCCGGGCAGCCCGTAGATCGTCTCGATCACCACGGTGCCGCCGATCAGGTAGCCGATGCGCAGGCCGAGCACGGTCAGCGGGTTGATCAGGGCGTTGCGCAGCACGTTCCGGCCGACGACCACGATCATCGGCAGCCCGCTGCCGATCGCGGTGCGGACGTAGTCGCGATCCAGCTCCTCCACCATCGACGTGCGGATGACGCGGATGAGCTGGGCGGCGATCGGCAGCGACAACGACAGGGCGGGCAGTGTCATCGACTGCAGCCACCCGGTCACCGAGTCGGACGGGTTGATGTAGCCGCCGGTCGGGAAGAGCCCCTCCCCGACGGCCAGCCACTGGATCATCAGCAACGCCAGCCAGAACGCCGGCGCCGCCACGCCGATCAGCGACACGACCCGGATCACCTGGTCGGGCCAGCGGTCGCGGAACAGCGCACCCGTCACGCCGAACGCCAGCGACAGCACCACGGCCACCACCAGGCCGAGCAGCGTGAGCTGCAGGGTCAGCGGCAGCGCGGTCATGACCGACTCGATGACCGGCTTCTTCGTCAGCACGCTGGTGCCCAGGTCACCCTGGGCCAGGTCGGCGACGAAACGCACGTAACGTACGGGCAGCGGGTCCAGCAGGCCGTTCTCCAGTTGGAACTGGTGGATCTGCTCGGGGGTCGGGTTCGCGCCCTGGAAGTAGGCGTACTCCGGCTTGCTGCTGGAGAAGCGCATGACGATGAACACGAACGCGATCACGCCGAGCACCAGCGGGATCAGGATGAGGAGCCGCCGCAGCAGCATCCGGGCGACGAGTGTCATGTCCTCTTGGCCTGCAGCAGGGTGATGCCGGGGTACGGCTGGGCGCGGACGCCGGACAACTTCTTCGGGTCGTAGGCGGTCATCAGCTCGTTGTGCACGACCGGGTAGAGGATGGCCTGCTCAGCCACGAAGTCCAGATATTTGTGGATCAGCTCGGTTCGCCGGCCCTTGTCCGTCTCCATGCCGGCCTCGTCCATCATCGCGAACAGCTTCTCGGCGTCCTTGGTGCCGTCCCAGTGGGCGTACTTCATCCACAGGCCGCCGGGCACGTAGTTGTAGTGCAGGATCAGGTCGGCGTCCATGCCGAACTGGTTGGGGTTGGAGGCCGCGGCGACGGCCTGGTAGTCCTGCATCTGGTCCATCTTCGTGAACAGCGCGGCCGTGTCCTGCGGCTCCAGCGTGGTCTTGACGCCGACGGCCTCCCAGGAGGCGGCGATCGTGGGCAGGCAGTCCACGATCCAGCTCACGTTCACCGCCATCAGGTTGATCGTCAGGCCGGTGACCCCCGCCTCCTTCAGCAGCGCCTTGGCCTTGTCCGGGTCGTAGTCGTAGACGACCGAGGCGCGCTTGTGGTCGGGGTGGCCCTCGTTGAGGAAGGAGCTGGAGGCCGTGCCGTGGCCCTTGAGCGCCACGTCGATCATCTTCTGCTTGTCGATGGCGTAGTGCAGGGCCTGGCGCACCCGGATGTCGTCGAACGGTTTGGTCGCGGTGTTGAACATCAGGAACATGTGGTTCATGCCCTTGCCGCCCTCGACCGTCAGGCCCTGCTGCTTGAGCTGGTCGACGTTGGCGTACGGGATGTTGTCGGCGATCTGCGCCTCGGCCGAGCCGCCGGAGATCTTGGCCACGCGGGCGGCGGCGTCCACGATCGTCAGCCAGTTCATCTTCTTGACCGTGGCCGGGCGCGGCCCGTTGTAGCCGTCGAACGCCTCGAACGCGGTGTTGGACTTCGGGTTGTGCGCCGCCAGCTTGTACGGCCCCGACCCCACCGCCTTGCCGCCCTTGGCCTGGTCCCAGGCTCCCGGCTGGCCGAACACGTGCTTCGGCATGATCTTGGCGATGGTCAGCCGCGGCGCCGCGTCCGGGAAGGCGAACTTGAACACCAGCTCCACGTTCTTGTCGTCCACCTTCTTCACCTCCTTCAGCCAGGTCCTGAAGAAGTTGCCGATGAGCACGTTCGCCTCGGGGTCGAGGACCCGCTCGAACGTGAAGACGACGTCGTCGGCGGTGACGGGCTGCCCGTCGTGCCACTTGGCGCCGTCCCTGAGGGTGAACGTCCACGTGGTCGCGTTCAGGTCGGACGGCAGCGCGGTGGCCAGTGCCGGGTACGGCTCGCGCGTGATCGGGTCGGTGTCGAGCAGGCCCTCGTAGATGTGGTTGATCCCGGCCATGGCGAAGGCCGAGGCCGTCTGGGTCGGGTCCCAGCTCTGGTCGTTGCCGTACCCGATGACGGCGGTGATGAGGTCCTTGTCGGATCCGGCGCCGACCGACCCGGTCGAGGCCGGGCCTCCTGAACAGGCGGAGAGCGTGGCCGCGATGAACGCCGCCGCCCCGCTCGCCCCGCTGTAACGCAGGAAGTCGCGGCGGCTGAACTCAGAGCTCACGGATGCCTCCAAGGGGGACGAATGTAGAACGTGGGACATCCCATGTCCTATGTTTTGCGTAAGGTGGACGCTAAACGCCGCACCTGCGTCAGGTCAACGGAAGATTTCCGGATTGTTACCTAGGATGAAAGGAACCTTCATGACCACAGTCCCGCGCCCGGCGCGTCCCAGCCGCGCCGTCGAGGCCCAGGAGGGCGTCAAGGATCTCATCGTGCGGCGCGGGCTGATCGCAGGTGACCCCCTGCCCACCGAGTCGGAGCTCATGGAGGAGCTCCACGTCAGCCGCAACTCGATCAGGGAGGCACTGAAGGCCCTCCAGGCGGTGGGCATCGTGGACATCCGTCACGGTTTCGGGATGTTCGTCGGCCGGATGTCCCTCACGGGCCTGGTGGACGAGCTGACCTTCCACAGCCGCATCACCCTCCAGAACGGCGCCAACCACCTGGCCCACCTGATCGACATCCGCGAGATCCTGGAGAGCGGCCTCGTGGTGCGGCTGATCGAGCTCGGCCCCGACGCCGACCTGACGCCGGTCGCCGAGGTCATGGCCAGGATGGAGAGCGAGGCGCGGGCCGGCCTGGTCTCCCCCGAGACCGACCGGCTCTTCCACGACCTGCTCTACCGCCCGCTGGGCAACCCTCTCGTCACCACGCTGCTGGGCGCGTTCTGGGACGTCTACTACCAGCTCCGCGACGCCTTAGGAGCGCCGGACGAGCCCCCGGCCGACGTGGCCAGGCGGCACGGCGACATCTACACCGCCGTGCTCGCGGGCGACCGCGACGCCGCCCGGGCCGCCGTGGAGGCGCACTTCCTGGGCGTACGCAACCGCGCGGCCCGGATCGAGGGGTGACCAACGACCGGCAGAGAATGCTCAGACGGGCCTGCGCTCCACCCAGCGGCACTCAGGCGGGCCAGCGCTCCACCCGCCGCCACCGCCCCCGCCACTCGCTGAACCACTTCGCGTACCACGGATGCGCTCCCGCCAGCGGCATGACGTACGCCACCGTCTCCATGTAGTAGCGCCGCTGGAACCGCCACGGCATCCGCTGCAGCTCCTGCACGTTGCTCACCCGATCCGACAGCTTGACCAGCACGGCCCCCTGCGGCGCCCGGACCAGCGAGGCGAGATAGTCGGCCTTCGCCCCGCCGCGGGGCCTGGTCACCCACCGCACGAGCGCCGCCACCTCAAGCCCGAACCTCCGCGCGATCTCCGCCTCGGTGCAGGACGTGTCCTCCAGCACGTCGTGCAGCACGATCGCGACCAGCACGTCCCGGTCGACCAGCCCGGCGCCCGACACCGCCACCTCCAGAGCCTCCAACAGATGCTCCAGGTACGGGCGCCCGGTGGGCCGCTGCTGCACCCCGTGCCGGCGCCCGGCGAACGTGACCGCCTCGCACAGGTCCCGCACCGTGGGCTCGGGCAGCGCCGCGCTCAGGGGGCCCTGCGCGTGTGCCCAGGACGGCCAGCTCGTGAAGATCTCCATCAGGCTCCTTCGTCTGCGATCGTGCCGCGAGCGTGTCCTAGGCTGAGAATATGGCCGAGATCGCCGTCCCCGACGGGTCATGGACGTTCGACGGGCAGCTGCTGCGCATCGTCCCCGGCAGCGGCAAGGACATCGACGAGCTGCGCAGGACCCTCGGCGAGGTGAGCGTGCCGCTGGAGGCCGTCGCCGCCGTGACGTTCGAGCCGGCCCGCAAGGGCGGCCACCTGCGGTTGCGGCTGCGCAAGGGCGCCGACGCGCTGTCCGACGTCGCCGCCGGCACGCTCACGCCGCCCGCCGACCCCTACCGGCTGGCCGTGCCGAAGAACCGCGTCGGGGCCGCCGAATACTTCGCCGACGAGATCCGCGACACCCTGCTCATCGAGCAGACGCCCGGCGGCCCCTGCGACCGCTACCTCTTACGCGTCCCCGACGTGCCCATCTCCGCCACGGCCGGCGACGGCACGGCGCTCTTCGACGGAGAGCGGGTGCGGCTGGAGTGGACCGGATGGGCCGCGTCCGAGAAGGAGAAGGCGGGGCCGCGCGAATACCCGCTGTCCGAGCTGACCGGCGTGGAGTGGAAGCCGCAGAGCGGCATGAGCTACGGCACGCTGCGCTTCCGGGTCAAGGGCGAGGGTCCGGTGCGGCAGCCGCAGAAGGATCTGCGGTGTGTGTCGTGGGGCATCCAGCGCGTCGGCGGCTCGACCGCGCTGGTCGCCGCCGCCGTGCTGGCCCGGCTGCCACGCGAGGCGCCCGAGCCGCCCGCGCCGCCGGTCGCCGACGACGTCCACGACGCGGTCCTGCGCCGGCTGACCGAGCTCGGCCGGCTGCACCAGTCCGGGGTGCTGACGGACGAGGAGTTCACGACGGCCAAACAGGCCATGATCCGCCGCCTCCAGGAGCCCTGACCCGCCCGTTGTGGGCCTCTCGTGGCAGTCTGGTCCCCTCACGAGCAGAACCGTGAGACCCGGATCCACCCCGAGGAGCGAACGACACCGTGACCTACGACGAGGAGAAGCTGCTGCGCCGCGCGATCGAGCTGGCCGCGCAGGCCAGGGCCGGCGGCAACCCGCCGTTCGGCTCGCTGCTGGCCGGCCCCGACGGCACCGTGCTGGCCGAGGAGCGCAACAGCTCGCTCACCGACCGCGACATCACCGCCCACCCCGAGCTGAAGCTGGCCCGCTGGGCCGCCCGCGAGCTCACCCCTGAGGTGGCGGCGGCCACCACGATGTTCACCAGTTGCCAGCCCTGCGGCATGTGCGCGGGCGCCATCGCCCGCTCAGGTCTCGGCCGCGTGGTGTTCGCGCTGTCCGGCGAGCAGCTCGACGGCCTCAAGCCGCCCGGCACCGGCTTCACCGACGCCCCGGCGGAGGGCCCGGCCCTGTACGACGAGGCCCGCATCCCGGTCGAGGGCTACTACAGCGAATAATCGATTTCCCCCAGGCGACTCTCCGCGTACCATCGACTACGGAAAGTGATCGTCGATCTCTGGTCCAGGAGGGGCAATGTCCAAGGGAATGCGCATCACGGCGGCCGTGGCCGGGTCCGTCGCACTGCTGTCGGCGGGGCTCACCGCACCCGCCACAGCGGCGGCGGCCACGGTGCTGCACTGCGACACCTTCGTCCACCACAACGACAACTACGTCGGCATCGCGATGTGCTCCAACCCCACCGGCCAGACCTGGAGGTTCCGGGCCGTCGTCACCTGCGGCTGGGCGCCGGACGTCGTCGGCGAGTGGGTGACGCTGCGGCCACGTGACTCAGGGCAGTCACAGGGCGCCTGCGGCCGGCTCGGCACCGGCGTCGGGGCCGTCGGCGTCGACGAGCGCCTCGTCTGAAGTACGGGAAACGACAACGGGCACTGTCCAGAACGTGGACAGTGCCCGATGACGATGCCTGGTGCGCCGCCAGGGACTCGAACCCCGGACCCGCTGATTAAGAGTCAGCTGCTCTGACCAACTGAGCTAGCGGCGCAACAAGGGAAACTCTATCAGCCGCCAGACAGTGCCCGCACCGCGTCAGCCCGATCGCTGGGCTCGCGCGAACGAGCGTCAGCCCAGGCGCACCGCCAGCTTCTCGTACGCCCCCACCACCAGGTCCCAGAACGCCGGCACGTCCACGGCGGTCGCCACCAGCGCGTTGGCCGTCCGGTCCCCGACCTTGAAGTCGGTCACGGTCATGCCCCTGGTGAACTGCCCCGCGGTCTCCACGTTCACCACCGCAGGCACGCACGTGAACAGGGACGGATCCACCACGTACGCCACCGCGCACGCGTCGTGGACGGCCGGCCCGCTCACCTCGGCGACGACCCCGTAGGACCGCGCCGCGGGCACGAGCAGCTCGGACAGCCGGCCGAGCGGCCGCATGCGGTCCAGCACGGCCGAGGTCACCGCCGCCGTCAGCGTCACGTCGAGCCCCAGCATGGTGACCGTCCACCCGGCCTCGAACACGATCGCGGCGGCCTCGGGGTCGGCCAGCATGTTGAACTCGGCCGCCGGGTTGTGGTTGCCACGGGTGTAGGAGCCGCCCATGATCACCAGGTCACGGGCCCATTCGACGACGCGGGGCTCACGGCGTACGGCGAGGGCGAGGTTGGTCAGCGGGCCGACTGCCACCAGCGTGATCTCACCGGGGGCGGCCCGCAGCGTCTCCACGAGGTAGTCGACCGCGTGCCCTTCAGCCGGGCCCCGCTCAGGAGCGGGCAGCACCACGTCGCCGAGCCCCGTGGCTCCGTGGACATGGGTGGCCCTGACCGTGTGCCGCAGCAGCGCGCCCGCGCTGCCCGGCGTCACCGGCACCTCGCCCAGCCGCAGGAACTCGCGCAGCGCCAGCGCGTTCGCGGTGGTCAGCTCCAGGTCGACGTTGCCGCCCACTGTGGTCACGCCGACGAGGTCGAGGGAGTCGGAGCATCCGGCCGCCAAGGCGAGGGCGAGCGCGTCATCGATGCCGGGGTCGCAGTCAATAACTATCTTCTTCACATGACCGGAGGATACGCATGGATCGGGCCGGGCAGTTCCCCCAAAGCTGCCCGGCCCGATCGGCGGCGGTCCAGGCCGGCGCTTTCCCCCAAAAGCGCCGACGGGCCCGCACTCGCGAACCGCGGTCCCCCTCCGCGTCCGCTTCGGTGAAGGTCTCTGGGCCAGTCGCAGTGCTCCTGACCTGCTACAACGCTACCGAGACGAATGCAACGGTCGCGTCATAACGGGGTCGAATATCTGTTTAATCCGCCTACGGAAGCTCCAATCGAACCTCCGTGCCCTCTTCCAGCGACCTGCTCACCGTGCAGTACTTCTCGTGCACCCGCGCGGCCACCGCCCGGAACACCTCGTCGGCCTCCTCCGACGGCAGCTCGACGTCGTAGGTGACGGTGACCGTGCCCAGCCGGTTCGGCTCGACCTTCTCCGCGCCGACCGTCATGGCCAGCCGCACCAGCCGATGCCCTCGTTTGGCGGTCAGCGGCTCGACGGTCACGATGTTGCACCCGCCCACCGCCGCCAGCAGCAGCTCGACCGGGGTGAACACCCCTTCCTGGTCGCCGCCACCGATCGCCACCTCGGCGCCTCGGGCGTTCGTAGCCCGGAATCCGCCCTCTTCAGTCCGCTCGACACGCACGTTAGCCATGTTTCAGACCCTACTCAGAATGCTTTCATGTTCGTTCAGCAAGGTAAAAGCATGGCTAGCGAGGCGAATGCTCATCAGGGTCCGATCCTCTTCTGGTCCGGGGTCGCGGTCGCCGAGTTCGGCGCGATCCAGCCGGGTTTCGGCTATCCGCAGACTCCGGCCGCCTACGCGGCCGTGGCGCTCGTCGTGGCGCTCGGCTGGCTCAGCGTCAAAGCGGCCGACCTCCTGCGTACGGAGGAGGCCGGGCAACGACTGCGGCTCGCGAGTTACCTGGCGGGCGCGCTGCTGGTGGCACACCAGTTCAGCTCGACCGCCTCGATGAACAGCCCGTTCCGGGCAGGCGCGCTCGTGCTGTACACGCTGGCCGCCGTGATGGCCGTACGCAGCCACCGCGCCCCTGTCACCGGGCGGCCGGTCCTGCTGATCGCCACCGGGCTCGACCCGCGCGCGTTGCGTGAGCGCCTGGTCCCGCAGGCCGGGGCCACGTCGGACATCGTGGCGGTCTACCGCGCCGATCGCGCCACCGCCGAGCTGCGCGAGCTGGAGTCCCGCTTCGGCCTCATCCTCGTCGTGGGCGACGAGCACGACCCCGCGGTCAAGGAACGGGTGAGCGCCTCCGGGCTGCGCCGGCAGATCCCCGACATCGCCGAGCGCGAAGTGGTGGTGGCCGGGCCGCGGCAGTTCAAGCGGTACGTGGCCGGGGCGTTGTCACGCCTCGCCATCCCGAAGTCACAGATTCATTTCGAAATTGGCCACCGGGTTTAGGCCCACCATACGGCCGGTCTGAGAGCGTGGACGCCGGACAAGGAGGCACGATGACGATCTCTCATGACGCCGGGTCCACGACGACCGCGTCCATAGCGAGTTCCGACGTCGCGGAGCCCGCGACGGTCTTCCCCGGCAGCGCCCGGGTGGAAATGGTCATGGGTATGCCGGTCAGCGTCGACATCCGCACGGCCCTGCCGGCCCGCGAGCTGATCCCCCTCCTCGACGACGCGTTCGCCTGGCTGCGCTGGGTGGACGACACCTTCAGCCCGGTCAAGGAGGACAGCCAGATCGGCCGGCTCAACAGCGGCCGCACCATCAGGCAGATTCCGGAGCTGGTCGAGGTCCTGCACCGCTGCGACGAGCTCAGCAAGGCCACCGAGGGCTACTTCGAGGCCCGCATCAACGGCGTGATCGACCCGTCCGGCTACATCAAGGGCTGGGCTATCGAACGCCTTTCCCGCGCCCTGTCCAACGCCGGCGCCGGCGACCACCACATCAGCGCGGGCAACGACATCAGGGTGCGCGGCTCGGCCGCCCCCGGCGTGCGCTGGCGCGTCGGCGTGCGCGACCCGCGCGACGGCGTCGTCCGCAAGGTCGTCTGCGCCCACGACCTCGGCATCGCCACCTCGGGCGGCGCGCCGGTGGTCAACCCGCGCACCGGCGAGGTCCAGGACGGGCTCGGCGCGGTCACGGTCATCGGCCCCGATCTCGGCCTGGCCGACGCCTACGCCACGGCCATCTTCGCCATGGGGCCCATGCCAGGCCGCCGTTTCGCCGCCGACCTGGCCCGCTCGGGGCCGTACGAAACGATGATCGTCCTTCCGGACGGGCAGGAGGTGACGACGCCCGGCTTCGCCGACCACGGCGGCGCACAATCCCGCCTGGCCGGCTGACCACCCGCGCGTACGCCACCGGGGATCACGGGACGCGGGAGAGTCAAGCGTCAGGATGCTTGCGCAGATAGTCGATGTAGATCGGCCGCAGCGCCTCGCCCAGCTTGCCCTCGCCGGCCGCGAGCGCGTCGCTCAGCAGTGCCGAGACCTTGCTGAGGTCGTTGGCGCTCTCGTTGGGGTGACCGCTGGCGGCCTCGGCGGCCGGGATCACCTTCAGCAGCTCCCACAGAAACCCCAGGTCCCCGTGGCGTACGGCGTAGCGCACCGCCCGATCGTGCAACTCGGCGGCCGGCATCGTCTCAAGCCCGTTGGCGTCCATCTCACTCCTCCCCCTGCAGCCTCTTCCCCGATGGACCCACCATAACCAGCGACTACGCACGGTAACCGATGGGCATCGTAGTGACGGCACCCCTATCGGGCGGCGATCTCCAGTGGGAGGATCATTCAGCGTGAGATTCATCATCAGAACCATCGCAGCGGCAGTGGCCCTGTGGGTGGCCATCCAGTTCATCGACGGCATCGACGTCAACGCCCCCACCAACACGGCCAGATACTGGGGCGTCCTGCTGCTCGTGGCCTTGATCTTCGGCCTCATCAACGCGATCGTCAAGCCCATCGTGAAGGCGCTCGGCTGCGCGATCATCGTCTTGACGCTGGGCCTGTTCCTGCTCGTCATCAACGCGGCCATGCTGCTGCTGACGAGCTGGATCGCGGGCGAGCTCGACATCCCCTTCCACGTCGACAACTTCTATCCGGCCGCGTTCTGGGGCGCGATCATCATCAGCGTCGTCAGCTGGCTGCT
Source organism: Nonomuraea maheshkhaliensis (assembly GCF_039529435.1). Lineage (NCBI taxonomy): Bacteria > Bacillati > Actinomycetota > Actinomycetes > Streptosporangiales > Streptosporangiaceae > Nonomuraea > Nonomuraea maheshkhaliensis. Next base: position 15,961 of record NZ_BAAAMU010000023.1, on the reverse strand, counting down.
CGGCCTGTTCATCCCCGACAACGACTGATCCTCCAGTGGAGCTCGACGGCGCCGGCCTGACCTGCGCGAAGGTCCACCAGGCCGGATACGACGGCGCCCGGGTCACGATCGCCTCCCTCGATCGGGCCCGGGCCGCGTGGGCCGTCGCGCAGGGGCTGACCGGCCCGGTGTACGGCAGGAGCACCGGGGTGGGCGCCAACAGGGACGTGGTGATGGAGGGCGCGGGGCTCGACCTGCTGCGCAGCCACGTGTGCGGGGCCGGCCCGCCGATCGAGCCGGCCAGGGCCAGGGCGATGCTCGTGGTCCGGCTCAACCAGTTGCTCGCGGGCGGCTCCGGCGTGGACCCGGCGGTCTGCCGGTCGCTGGCGTACGCGATCAACCACGGCTACACCCCGCCGCTGCGTACGTACGGCGCCATCGGCACCGGCGACCTCACCGCCCTGGCCACCACGGCCCTGTGCCTCCACGGCGAACTCCCCTGGCACCACGAACCCCCGGCCCCCACCACCCCGCCCGAGCCTGTCCATCCCGGCGGGCCCTCCGGAGAGCCCGGCCGGCCCGGCGAGGCGCGGCATCACACGCCTGGCCGGCCCGGCGAGGCGGGGCATCAGACGCCCTCCGAGCCGCCGCACCATGCCTTCGCCTCCGGTGACGCGCTGCCGTTCATCAGCTCGGGGGCCGCGACGCTCGCCGACGCGGCCATCGCCTGCCACCGGCTGCGCCGGCTCCTCGACGCCGCCATCGACGTGGCCGCGCTGTCGTTCACCGCCGTGGACGCCTCCGCCGAGCCGCTGGCCGCCGTCGTCCAGGAGGCCCGCCCGCATCCCGGTCAGGCCGTCGTGGCCGCACGGCTGCGCGGGCTGCTCGCCCACGAGCCGACCACGCGCGTCCAGGACCCGTACGGCTACCGCGCCTTCGCCCAGGTGCACGGCGCGGCCATGGACGCGCTCGACCGCGCCACCACCACGGTGGAGATCGACCTCAACGCCTCCACCGAGAACCCGCTCTTCGCCGAGGGCCTGGCCTGGCACAACGGCAACTTCCACGCCGCTCCCGTGGCGCTGGCCCTGGACGCGCTGCGGGCCGCGCTCGTGCAGACGGCCCAGCTCAGCACGGCCCGCCTGGCGACCCTCATGGACCCCGCCTACACCGGCCACCTGCCGTTCCTCGCCGACCGCCCGGGGGCCTCGGGGGTGCTGATCCTGGAGTACGTGGCCCAGGACGCCCTGGCCGAGCTGCGTCACCTGGCGAACCCGGTGACGACGGGCACCGCGGTGATCTCGCGTAGCGCGGAGGACCACGCCGGTTTCGCCACGCAGGCCGCCCGGCACGCGCTGCGCTGCCTGGAGCCGCTGGAGATCGTGCTGGCCTGCGAGCGTACGGCCGCCACCCGCGCCCTGCACGCCTCGGCCCCCGACCGCCCCCTCACCGCCGACCTGGAGACCTCCCGCCAGTCCCTGACCCGCCACCTCTGACCCGCCGCCTCTGATCGGCCCAGCGGCGACGGAGCGGAGGGTCAGGAGGTCAGGCGGGTGACCGAGCCCCGTTCGCGCAGTGTCGGGGTCTGCATGACGCGGCGCCGACGGGTGCCGCCGTCGGCCGCCACCGAGATGAGCCGGACCGCCGCGCGGACGATGCCGTCGATGTCCCAGTCGACGGTGGTGAGCCCCGGCGTGAGCAGCCCCGACATCGGATGGTCGTCGTAGCCCATGACGGAGACGTCGTCGGGCACCGACAACCCCAGCTCCTGCGCCGCCGCGTAGACCCCGTAGGCGATCGAGTCGGCGAAGCAGAAGACGGCGCTCGGCCGCTCTCGGATCAGCAGCTCGCGGGCCGCCGCCGTGGCTCCGGCCAGCCCGTGGGGCGCGGTGGCGACGTCGATGTCGAGCCCCAGCCGGTCGGCCTCGGCCGTGACGTGCACGTCGGCGGGCCGGTCGGGTGTGCTGGCCCTGGTGGAGGTCAGGACGGAGATGCGACGGTGGCCGGAGGCGCGCAGGTGCTCAAGGGCGAGCGTCACCCCGCGCCGGTTGTCGAAGACGACCTCGCCCGCCGTGCCGGCGATGGAGTCGCCGATCGCGACCACCGGCACCGACTCGCACAACTCGGGCCAGAACGCCGCAGCCGGATCGATCGACTGCACGATCAGCCCGTCGACGCGCTGGTCACGCAGTTGCTGGGCCAGCGCCCGCTCCCTGGCCGGATCGCCGACCGCGTCGAGGATCAGCGCGTAACGGTCTTTCTCCCGCAGGCCCCGGCTGATGCCGACGGCCAGCGCCTGCTGCCACAGGTCCTCCAGGGAGCCGCAGAGCAGGCCGATCATCCCGGTGCGTCCGCTGGCCAGCGCCCTGGCGATGGGGTCGGCCTCGTAGCCGAGCTCGGCGGCCGCCGCGCGCACCCGCTCCATGGTCTCCTCCGACACCTGCAGTCCGCGTAGCGCGTAGGAGACGGCCGCCGGTGACAGGCCGGTGGCCTGGGCCACCTCACGGATGGTGGCTCTCTTGCGAGGCATTACGCCAGCTTATTGCGTGGCACCGACAGAAGCCGATTTCCCGTCACCCGGCTGTCGGGTTTCCGAGCTGGGCGGACCGTTGACAAGTGTCTTGTGAAGCGGTTCACTGAACCGTATCAGTGAAACGGTTCACCTCCGAAGCGACACAGCGCAGAGCGTTTACATATATTGTGAGTAGGAAATAGCGGGAGGGGGAGGCCGCCATGAGCATCGACGTGCATCAGCACCTGTGGACCAGCACGTTCGTCGATGCCCTGCGCGCCCGTACCAAGCCGCCCTACCTCGACGGCTGGACGCTCATCCTCGACGGCGAGCCCCCGTACGAGGTCGATCCGGCCGATCACGAGCACCGCGACACCACCGGGCTGGAGCTGGCGCTGGTGTCGCTGTCGAGCCCGCTCGGCATCGAGTTCCTGCCGCCCGAGGAGTGCTGGCCGCTGATCGACGCCCACCACGACGGCGGCCTGTCGCTGGGCGAGCCCTTCGGGGTGTGGGCGGCCACCTGCCACAGCGAGCCCGACCCCGATCGCCTGGCCGAAGACCTCGACCGCGGCCTGGCCGGCCTGCAGATCCCAGCCACCGCGACGCCCGACGACAGGCTCCTTGAGGTGCTGACCGCCAGGGATCTGCCGCTGTTCGTGCATCCGGGCCCGGCCCTCGCTCCGGCCCTCGCTCCGGCGGGGACGCCGTCGTGGTGGCCGGCGCTGGTGCCGTACGTGCAGCAGATGCACGCCTCCTGGCACTACTTCCACGCCGTCGTCCGGCCACGCCATCCGCGCCTGCGGGTCTGCTTCGCCCTGCTCGCCGGGCTGGCGCCGCTGCACTCGGAGCGCCTGATCGCCCGCGGCGGCGGCGGGCGCGGCCTGGTGGACCGCGACTTCTTCGTGGAGACCTCCTCGTACGGGCCGCGCGCGATCGACGCGATCGTCCGCGAACTCGGCATCGACGTCGTCGTCAACGGCTCCGACGCCCCCTACGCCACCGCCCCCGACCCCGGCCTCGGCGCGGCGGCCGCCCACGCCATCAGGACCGTCAACCCAGCCCGCTTGCTCGGCGAGCGGGACGAGCAACAACGCGAAGGGAGACTCCGTAAGTGAGCACCACCACTGATCAGATCCAGGGCGGGAGTGCCTGTGCGGGGCTCCCTGAGCGCACTCTCGACCGTCGCGAGCTGCGCGACCTGGTGAACGACCTGGCCGCGCACCCCGAGGAGTGGCGTGACCAGGTGGACTTCCCCGCCGACGGCGGACGCCACTACGCCTCGCTCTACCGCGACGCCTACGTGGACGTCTGGCTGCTGTGCTGGCGGCCCGAGGACGACACGGGCTGGCACGACCACGACATCTCCTCGGGCGCGGTGCACGTGGTGCGGGGCGCGCTGCGGGAGTGCAACCCGCGGATCGGCGGCGAGCATCTGGAGACGGTGGTGCCGGCGGGGCAGTCGTTCTCGTTCGGGCCCGACCACATCCATCGGCTGACGGGCGCGGTGGACGAGAGCGTGTCGATCCACGCCTATTCGCCGCCGCTGTGGCGGCTGGGTCAGTACTCGATCGACGGGACCGGCGTCATGCGCCGCGTCTCGGTCAGTTACGCCGACGAGCTGCGCCCGATGGACGACCCGATCGGCTCGGTGGCCTGAGGCCCTGACGCTCTACCGCGCGCGACGGGGCGGCAGCAGGACACAGCAGCTTCCGCAGGGCTCCACGCCGGGCAGGGTGATCCACAGGCAGCAGGTCCTGCGGAAGTAGTCGTCGCCGGCCGGCTCGATCAGCCCGTCGACGGGCCGGCCGAGCTCGTGCAGCAGTCTCATGTAGTCGCCGGGCACGATCGAGGTCAGCGGGTGCGCGATCGCCTCCGCCGTGGAGCCCCACAGCGTGCGCTCGCCCACCTTGGCCAGGGCTCCGATGGCCTCGACGAGGGGCCGCTGCGACTCCTCCAGCGCTCCGGAGATCGCGGCGGCGCCGGCGTCCCAGCGCACGCGCGTGGCCGCGATCGTCACTCCGGCACCGGACTCCTTGAACCACGTGTCGGCCAGGCGCATGATCGGCACCCGCCCGTCCAGCGCCCAGCCGAGCGCCATCGGCAGCGTGTGCCAGTAGCTGTAGGTCTTCCAGAACAGCGCCGCACCGACGTGCCGTGGCGCGTTCCAGCGCGCGGCGGTGTCGTCGACGAGCCGCCCGAGCAGCGTGTACGGCTCCCGCAGCAGTTCCTCGGCCCGGGTCCAGCTCTCGTCGGGCGAGATGACCAGGCCGGGCTCCACGCCGAGCACCCCGCCGCGCGAGTCGGCGAGCCGCTGGAGCGTCTCGGTCAGCACGCTGCGTCTCCCGGGAAGGTTAGGGGGCGGATCTGATCAACGTACCAGGGCGTCCGGCGAACCAGCCGGCCACGAGCTGCACCCCGACCACCCCGAGCCCCACGACGAGGGGCACCGTCCAGGAGCCCGACATCTGCCGCAGGAATCCGAACAGCAGCGGCCCCAGCGCGGCGATCACATATCCGACGGACTGGGCCACGGCCGACAGCGCGGTCACCTCGGCGGGGTCGGCCGGGCGCAGCGCGATGATCAGCAGCGCCAGCGCGAACGAGGCCCCCTGGCCGATCCCGAGCACGATCATCCACAGCCACGGCACGGTGGTCGGGGCCAGCAGCACGCCCAGGTATCCGAGGACGGTCAGCACGCCGGCGCCCATCACGTACGGCACCTGCGAAGCCCGCCGCCCGGCCAGGACGGGCACCGCCAGGGAGGTGCCGACCTGGACCAGGTTCGTCAGGCTGAGCAGGTAACCGGCCTGGTCGGCGGCGAGGCCGGCTTCGAGGTAGATCGTCGGCAGCCAGGCGAGCATGACGTAGAAGGTCAGGGACTGCAGGCCCATGAGGGCGGTGACGTACCAGGTGACGCGGCTGCGCAGCACCGCGCCGAAGGGGCGGGGGCCGTTCTGCCCGCCGGGCCGCCCGCGCAGCGCCTGCGGCAGCCAGAGCAGCGCGGCCAGCAGCGCGGGGACGGCCAGGAGCGCGGAGACGCCGCGCCAGCCGTACCCGGTGGTGTGCTCGATCGGGACCACGAGGGCGGACGCGGCGGCGGCGCCGGCCACCACGCACGAGACGTAGACGCCGGTCATCAGGTTGATCCGGTCGGGGAAGTGCTGCTTGACGATGCCGGGCATGGAGACGTTCATGACCGCGATGGCCGTGGCGGCCAGGGCCGAGCCGAGGTAGAGCACGGGAGCGCCGTCGAGGCCGCGCAGCGCCAGGCCGGCCGCGATGACCAGCAGCCCGGCCAGCAGCGTGCGGTCGAGCCCGACGCGGCGGGCGAGCACCGGCGTGAGCGGCCCGAACACCCCGAGGCAGACCACCATGACCGTGGTGATCGCGCCCCCGCCGGCGGGGGTGAGGCCCACGTCGTCCATGATCTCGTCGAGGAGCGGCGAGAGCCCCGCGATGGCCGGTCGCAGGTTGAGCGCGGCCAGGGCGAACCCCGCCACGAGCAGAGCGGATCTGAACGACATAGAGGACCACTCTCGCATAACCTCTTGACAACGTTGTCTATCGACCCTGATTAGGGAATGATCCAGGCGTGAGACCGACGATGAAGGACGTCGCCTCGGCGGCGGGCGTGGCGCTCAAGACCGTCTCGCGGGTCGTGAACGGCGAGCCCGGCGTGCATCCGGAGACGGCCGAGCGGGTGCGGGCGGCCATCGACCAGCTAGGTTACAGCCGCAACGAGAGCGCCCGGGTGCTGCGCAGGGGCACGACCGCCACGATCGGGCTGGTCATCGAGGACGTGGCGGACCCGTTCTACGCGGGGCTGAGCCGGGCGGTGGAGACCGTGGTGATCGACCACGGCTGCCTGCTGCTCAGCGGATCGTCCGGGGAGCAGCCCGGCAGGGAGCGCGAGCTGGTCGAGACCTTCTGCGCTCGCCGCGTGGACGGGCTGATCATGGTGCCGGCCGGGGACGACCACACGTACCTGCGGCCAGAGCTGGAGGCGGGCACGCCCGTGGTGTTCGCCGACCGGCCGCCGGGAGCGGGCATCGACGTGGACACCGTGCTCAGCGACAACGTGGGCGGCGCCAGGCAGGCGGTGCGCCACCTGCTGAGCCACGGTCACCGCAGGATCGCCTTCCTCGGCGACGATCCGGCGATCTTCACCGCGGCCGGGCGGCTGCAGGGCTACAAGGAGGAGCTGGGCGGGCTCTTCGACCAGCGGCTGGTCTCGATGCGGACGCCTGCGCCCGAGGCGGTCCGGGCGGCCATGGACCACATGTTCGACCTGGACGACCCGCCGACGGCGCTGTTCACCGGCAACGGCCGCTGCACCGTCACCACTCTGCGGGTGCTGGACGGGCGGCGGCCCGCGCTGGTGGGGTTCGACGACTTCGAGCTGGCCGACCTGCTCGACCCGGGAGTGAGCGTGGTGGCGCAGGATCCGTCCTGGATGGGGCGGGTGGCGGCCGAGCTGCTGTTCCGCCGCCTGCGCGGCGACACGGGCCCGTCGGAGCACATCGAGCTTCCGGTACGCCTCATCCCGCGCGGCTCGGGCGAACTCACCCCCGGGGACCTGTAGAGACCCGCACGAGCGTCAGGCCGGGAGCTGCGCGGGCTCGGGCGTGGGGCGCAGGACGCGGGCCAGGGCGAGCGCGACCAGCACGCCCGCCGCCCCCGACAGGGCGATGGCCTGCCCAGGGGCGACCGCCTCCCCCAGCACGCCCACCAGCGCCGCCCCCGCCGCCTGCCCCGTCATCAGCCCGGCGGACTGCAGCCCGAACGCCTGCCCCCGCACCTCCTCGGGCACCGCGTCCACGAACCGCCGCTGCAACCCGAGCTGGTACGACAGCCCGGCGGCCCCGATCGCCGCCAGCACCGCAGCCCAGGCGACCCCGGGCGAGAGCGCGAAGGCAAGCCAGGGCACCCCCAGCAGCACCGCCAGCGGCAACGACAGCCGCTCCCGCAGCCCGGGGGCCGCGAACCGCCCCACCGCGAACTCGCCGGCCGCCATCCCGCAGGCCGCCACCGCGAGCACCACCCCCGCCTGTCCCTGCCCGCCCATGTACGGCACCACCATGGCCTCGGCCCCCGCCAGGCACACGCACGGCAGCCAACCGGCCAGCAGCAGCCCGCGTACCCGCCCGTCGGCCAGCAGCCGCCGGTTGACCCGCAGCGTCTGCCGGACCGCGCCACGCCGTGCCCCGCCCCGCGCCGCCCGGTACGGCAGCCCGAACCGCAGCACCAGCGCGGCCACCACCGACAGCCCTGCCGTGACCGCGAGCGCGCCGCCCGGCCCGGCGAAGGCGAGGAACGCGCCCCCGGCCGCCAGCCCGACGACCTGCGCACTGGCCGAGGCCACGTTGAGCATCGAGCGCCCGAGCACGAACGCGTCCCCCGGCAGCACCTCGGGCAGCATCGCGGCCCGCGCCGCGAAGAACACCGGCGAGAACACCCCCGTGACCAGCACCAGCGCCAGCATCGCCCAGACCGGCAGCCCGGCGTAGGCCAGCAGCAGGCACGTGACGGCCCTGACCAGCTCGCCCGCCACCATCAGCGCCCGCGGCGCCAGGCGGTCGGCCAGCGAGAGCAGGAACAGCCCGCCCACGATGAACGGCAGCCATCCGGCCATGTACGCCGCCGCCGCCAGCCCGGGTGAGCCGGTCCGCGTGTAGACCAGCACCGACAGGGCCAGCATCTTGATCGAGTCTCCGCCGACCAGGAGCACGAAGCTGCCGAACAGCACCCGGAACTCCCTGACGGCGAACACCTCGCCGAACGTCGCACCTTTCACAAGGCCCGATGGTGCTGGCCCCTCCCGCTCGACGCGACTTATTCGGATATAACCGAAACATGGTGACGATTGACGTCGTACCTCAGGACGTGATGGCGAGCAGGTTCGCGATCTCACCGCTCATCGAGACCATGCACTCCGAGTGGGTGCTGGCCGGCCGCTACCCCGCCGGCGCCAACGGCCCGTGGGCGGCGCGGTGGCGCGAGACGTACCACGCGCTCGTACAGGAGCATCCCGTGCTCCGGGCGGCGGCCACGATCAGCGGCAACAAGGGAGACGCCAACGTCGACTTCATCGCGCCCCCGCCGACGGCCGTGGACGTGCCGTTCGAGACGGAGCTGGTGGCCATGCGCGCGACGCCGCTGGAGACCGCGCACGGCGAGATCCGGCGGGCGCTGGCCGGCCGGCCGCCCGTGGTGGACTGGATCAGGGAGCTGCTGCTGGGGCCCGAGGTGGTGCGGCTGTTCGCGGCGGCGTACGAGGCGTTGTGGCGCGAGATCCTCTCCCACGACTGGCCCCGCTTCCGCGCGGTGCTCCAGCGCGACGTGGCGCAGCGGGCGGGACGGCTGGCCGCGTACGGCTGGCAGGCGGCCCTTGAGGATCTGCGCCCGAACGTGCGCTGGCACCGCAGCGGCCGGATCGAGGTCAAGCTGAGCACCAGGGTCGGGACCCACCGGCTCGACGGCAAGGGCCTGCTGTTCCTGCCGTCGGCGTTCATGAGCACCATCGGCTGCTATCTGGAGGACGCCTGGCCGTACGCGCTGGTCTACCCCGCCAGGGGCGTCGCGGCCGCTCTCCCCACGCCTGACGCGGACCTGGCGGCGCTGATCGGCCGCAGCCGGGCCCGCATCCTCGCCGAGCTGGCCGAGCCGGCGACCACCACCCAGCTCGCCGCCCTGCTCGGACAGAGCCTGGGCACCACGGGCGGCCATCTCGCGGCGCTGCGCAGGACGGGCGTGATCGCGGGCACCCGCGTCGGCCGGAGCGTCCTGTACGCGCGCACCTCTCTGGGCGAGGCCTTGATCAACGGCTAGCCTGGGCACGCAGGTATAGTCGTTGGGCATCAGTTCTGCAACTTTGTTCACAAGCCGTATCAGGAGCGCGCGCATGAATGCCGCCGACGTCGCCCCCGAGGCACAGCCGAGGTTCCCTCCCGAGCTGATGTACGCGGCGGCCCAGCAGTACTACATGGAGGACGCCACCCAGGGCGACATCGCGGGACGCCTGGGCGTCAGCAGGGCGACCGTGAGCCGGCTGCTCACCGAGGCGCGCAAGCAGGGCATCGTCGAGATCAAGGTGCACCGGCCGGCCGCGCTGGCGGAGGGCCCGCTGGCCGACGAGGTGGCGCAGGCGCTCGGGCTGGAGCGCGTCTACCTCGTCCCCAAGGTCAACGGCCCCACGCTGGGCCCGTGGCTGGCCCCCGGCGTGACCCGCGCGCTGGCCGCCGTCGGCCTGGAGTCGGGCGACGTCGTGCTCGTCTCCTCCGGCACCACGGTGTACGAGTGCGCCCGCGAGGGCCTGGGCCAGTATCCGGGCGTCACGATCGCCCCCGCCGTGGGCGGCCAGGAGGAGCCGCAGCCCTGGTTCCAGACCAACGAGACCACCCGCGTCCTGGCCGAACGCTCGGGCGGCGTGCCCGCCTACCTCTACGCCCCCGCGCTGCCCGGCCCCGAGCTGTTCTACTCGCTGCAGCACGAGCCGTCCGTGCGCCGGGTGATGGACCTGTGGGCGCACGCCAAGTGCGCGATCGTGGGCGTCGGCTCGGCCCCGCTGATGCGGCAGATGGTGCCCTCCCTCATGCCGCGCGACGCCGAGAGCCTGCGCCAGGCCGTGGGTGACGTGTGCATGCGCATCTACGACCGCGACGGGGCCCCGGTGACCTATCCGGGCAGCGAGCGCCTGGTCGCCGCGAAGCCGGAGGACCTGCGCCGCATCCCCCACACGATCGCCGTGGCCGTCGGCGCGGAGAAGGTGCTCTCGATCGTCGCGGGAGCCAGGGGCGGCTACTTCAACCAGCTCGTCACGGACACCCCGACCGCGGAGGGCCTGCTCGCGGCAGCTCACCAGCTCTGAACACTTTTGCTGGACAAAGTTTCTGAACGCGCGCTAACGTGAGCCGCACCACGGGACATGCCCTCCCGTGAGGGCGTGTCCCCGTCTCGGGGGCCAGCGAGCGTCAAAGAACCTAAGGAACACCCGTGAACAGAGCTAAGATGCGGACCTCCGCGTTCGCCGTGGCAGCAGTGCTCGCGAGCTCGGTGCTGGCCGCGTGCGGCGCAGACTCCGGCGGCAGCGGCGAGAGCACCACCGCCGGCGGTGGCGGCGACCTGCAGAACGCCAAGGTCGCCTTCCTCATGCCCGACCTCGCCTCGACCCGATACGAGCTGCAGGACAAGCCGCTGTTCGAGGCCAAGATGAAGCAGCTCTGCCCGACCTGCGAGGTCATCTACCAGAACGCCGACTCCGACGCGGCCAAGCAGCAGCAACAGGCCAACTCCGCGCTGGCCCAGGGCGTCAAGGCGATCGTGATCGACCCGGTCGACTCCGCCGCCGCGGCCACCATCGTCAAGTCGGCCCAGGCGCAGCAGGTGCCGATCATCGCCTACGACCGGCCCATCCCGGCCACGCCCGCCGACTACTACATCTCGTTCGACAACGAGAAGATCGGCTCGCTGATCGCCCAGTCCCTCGTGGACCACCTCAAGGCCGAGAAGGCCGAGGGCGGCATCCTCCAGGTCAACGGCTCCCCGACCGACGCGGCGGCCCAGCTGATCAAGAAGGGCATCCACAGCGCGGTCGACCCGAGCGGGTTCAAGCTGCTCGCCGAGTACGACACCCCCGACTGGCAGCCGGAGAAGGCCCAGACCTGGGTCAGCGGCCAGATCACCCAGTTCAAGGACCAGATCGTCGGCGTGGTCGCGGCCAACGACGGCACCGGCGGCGGCGCGATCGCCGCGTTCAAGGCCGCGGGCGTGAAGGTGCCGCCGGTCACCGGCAACGACGCCGAGATCGCCGCCGCGCAGCGCATCATCAACGGCGACCAGTACAACACGATCTCCAAGCCCATCAAGATCGTCGCCGAGGCTTCGGCCAACGTGGCCTGGGAATTCATGCAGGGCAAGAAGCCCGCCGGCAAGACCACGCTCTACGAGACGCCCTCCGAGCTGTTCGTCCCCACGGTCGTGACCAAGGAGAACACCAAGGAAGTGCTGTTCGACAGCGGCATCATGAAGGCCGCCGACGTGTGTACGGGCGCGTATGCCAAGGGCTGCGAAGAGCTCGGCATCAAGTAGGAGCATCCGATGACCGTCCTGTCGCTGCGCGGCATCAACAAGACCTTCGGCGCCGTGGCCGCGCTCACCGACATCGAGCTCGACGTCGCGGCCGGCCAGGTCGTCGCCGTCGTGGGCGACAACGGCGCGGGCAAGTCCACGCTGGTCAAGATCCTGTCGGGGGTGCATCCGCCCGACTCGGGCACGATCACGTTCGAGGGCCGTGAGGTGGACATCCCGACACCGGCCGCCGCCCACAAGCTCGGCATCGCCACCGTCTTCCAGGACCTGGCGCTGTGCGAGAACCTCGACGTGATCCAGAACCTCTTCCTCGGCCAGGAGATCCGCCCGCTCCGGCTGAACGACGTGGCCATGGAGACCCGCTCGTGGGAGCTGCTGCGCCAGCTCTCCGCCAAGATCCCGAGCGTGCGGGTGCCGGTGGCGGCCCTGTCGGGCGGCCAGCGGCAGACGGTGGCCATCGCCAGGTCGCTGCTCGGCGATCCGAAGGTCATCATCCTCGACGAGCCCACCGCCGCGCTCGGCGTGGCCCAGACGGCCGAGGTGCTCAACCTGGTCGAGCGGCTGCGGGAGAACGGGCTGGGCGTCATCATGATCAGCCACAACATGGCGGACGTGAAGGCCGTCGCCGACACCGTGGCGGTGCTGCGGCTCGGCCGCAACAACGGGGTGTTCGCGGTGGACCAGGTCTCCACCGAGGACATCATCGCCGCCATCACCGGTGCCACGGACAACGTGGTGTCCCGCCGCAACCAGAGGGGGCAGCAGTGAGCGCCGTGACCACCGACCGCCAGGACGAGCGGTTGAAGAACCGTGACGGATGGCGCGGCGCGATCACCGACGTGGTCGAGCGGGCCCGTGGCGGCGACCTAGGGGTCATCCCGGTCGTCGTCGGGCTCATCGTCATCTGGTCGGTGTTCCAGGCGCTCAACCCGATCTTCCTGTCCAGCGCGAACCTGGTGAACCTCACCCTGGAGTCGGCCGCCGTCGGCGTGATCGCGCTCGGCATCGTGTGCGTGCTGCTGGTCGGCCAGATCGACCTGTCCGTCGGCTCGGTCAGCGGGCTGTCGGGCGCGGTGCTGGCCGTGCTGTTCGTGAGCGAGGGGCTGCCGGTCTGGGTGGCCGTCCTGGCCTCGGTCCTCATGGGCGCGGTCATCGGCTGGGTGTACGGGCAGCTGTTCAACCGGTTCGGGGTGCCCAGCTTCGTCATCACGCTGGCCGGGCTGCTCGCCTTCCTCGGGCTCCAGCTGTACGTGCTGGGCACCAAGGGGTCGATCAACCTGCCGTTCGACTCGGGGCTGGTGAACTTCGCCCAGCTCGACTTCGTCCCGGCGCCGCTGTCGTACGCGTTCGCCGTGATCGCCTCCGCCTGGCTGTTCCTCAGCGGCTACCTGCACGCCCAGGAGCGGCGCAAGGCCGGGCTGTCGGCCAAGAGCCTGTCGACGCTGGTCGTCAGGAGCGTGGCGCTGCTGGTGGTGCTGGCCTTCGTGGTCTGGTACCTCGGCCAGACGCGCGGCGTGGGCTGGATGTTCGTCTTCTTCGTGGCGCTTGTGCTGATCATGCACTACCTGCTGTCGCGCACGAAGTGGGGCCGCGCGGTCTACGCCGTGGGCGGCAACGTGGAGGCCGCGCGCCGGGCCGGCATCAACGTCAAGGCGATCTTCACCTCCGTGTTCGTGCTCTGCTCGACGTTCGCCGCGGTCGGCGGCATCCTGGCCGCGGCCCGGCTGGCGGCGGCCAACCAGAGCAGCGGCGCGGGCGACGTCAACCTCAACGCCATCGCGGCGGCCGTGATCGGCGGGACGAGCCTGTTCGGCGGGCGCGGCACCGCGTTCGGCGCGCTGCTCGGGATCATCGTCATCCAGTCCATCTCCAGCGGCCTGACCCTGCTCAACCTCGACTCCTCGATCAGGTTCGTGGTCACGGGCGCCGTGCTGCTGCTCGCCGTGATCGTCGACTCCGTCTCACGCCGGTCGCGAACGTCCCACGGCAGGGCCTGATGGCGATCATCTGCGTGGACGCGGGCACCACGGTCATCAAGGCCGTCGGGTACGACTCCTCCGGTGCCGAGACGGCCGTGGCCCGGCGCCCGACCGTCGTGTCCAGGCCCGCTCCCGGCCATGCCGAGCAGGACATGGGCGCGGTCTGGGACGCGGTCGCGGCCACCGTGCGCGAGGTCGTCGCCCAGGTGGGCAGGGGCGACCTGGTGGCGGTCACGGCCCAGGGCGACGGCTGCTGGCTGGTGGACGCCGCCGGCGAGCCGACCGGCCCCGCGATCCTCTGGAACGACGCCAGGGCCGCCTCGTACGTGGACGCCTGGACGCGCGACGGGCTGGCCGAGGCCGCCTTCCGGCGCAACGGCTCCGCCGCGGCCTCCGGGCTCCCGCACGCCATCCTCACCTGGCTGCGCGCCCACGACCCCGACCGGCTCGCCCGCTCCCATGCGAACCTGACCTGCGGCGGCTGGATCTTCTCCCGGCTCACCGGCGAACTGGTGGCCGACGAGTCCGACGCCTCGGCGCCGTTCATGGACCTGCGGACGCGGGCGTACGCGCCGGACCTGCTGGCCATGTTCGGCCTGGAGCAGGCCGGACGGCTGCTGCCCCCGGTCCGGCCCTGCCCGGTCGCCGAGCTGACCCGTGAGGCCGCCGCCGCGCTCGGCCTGGCCGCGGGGACGCCGGTCGTCATGGCTCCGTACGACATCGCCTCGACCGCGCTGGGCTCGGGAGCGGTGTCGGCGGGGCAGGCGTGCGGCATCCTCGGCACCACGCTGTGCACCGAGGTCGTCGTGGACGCCCCCGACCTGGACGGCGCGCCGACCGGCATCACCATCGCGCTGCCCGGCGGCTACCTGCGGGCCTTCCCCACGTTCGCCGGCACCGAGGTGGTGCAGTGGACGTGCCGCCTGCTCGGGCTGGACGGCCCGGCCGACCTGGGCGAGCTGGCGCTGGAGAGCGAGCCGGGGGCGGGCGGGCTGGCGTTCCTGCCCTACCTGTCGCCCGCCGGTGAGCGTGCGCCCTTCTCCGACCCGCTGGCCAGGGGATCGCTGCTGGGCATGTCGTTCGAGCACGGCCGCGAGCACGTCGCCAGGGCCGTGCTGGAGGGGCTCACCATGGTCATCCGCGACTGCCTCACGGCCACCGGGGCCGCGCCCACGGAGCTGCGGGTGTGCGGGGGCGGCTCGGCCAGCGCCACCTGGCTCGCGCTCATCGCCGACGTCACCGGGCTGCCCGTGCGGCGCTCGGCCGACACCGAGGTGGGCGCGCGCGGGGCCTACCTGGTCGGGCTGGCCGCCACGGCCGCCGCGCCGTCCATCGTCGCGGCGGCCGGGCAGCACGTACGGCTGCGCGAGGCGGTCGAGCCGGACCCCGCGCGGCGGGCCTTCTACGACCGGCTGTTCGCGGACTTCCTGACCCTGCGCGCGAACAACGCGGGCACCTGGCCGCTGCTCGGCGCGATGAGAGGCCGTACATGAGCGTGTGGATCGGCATCGACCTCGGCACGCAGAGCGTGCGCGCCCTGGCCGTCACCGGCGAAGGCCGGGTGCTCGGCGCCGCGAGCCGCCCCCTGACCAGCCACCGCGACGGCCCCCGCCACGAGCAGGACCCCGAGCAGTGGTGGCGCGAGCTGGCCGCGGCGACCCGCGAGGCGCTGCGCGGCGTGCCGGCAGGCGAGCGGGTCGAGGGCGTCGCGGTGGACGCGACCTCTGGAACGATCCTGCTCACCGACCCCTCGGGCCGGGCTCTCACCCCTGCTCTCATGTACGACGACCGCCGCGCCGACGCCGGAGCGGCCAACGAGGCGGGCGCGGCCGTGTGGGAACGGCTCGGCTACCGGCGCATGCAGCCCAACTGGGGGCTGCCGAAGCTGCTGTGGCTGCTGCCCGCCGCTCCCGCTGGCGCCCGCCTGGCCCACCAGAGCGACTTCGTCAACCGCCGCCTGGTGGGGCGCGAGGTGGCCACCGACCTGAGCAACGCGCTCAAGACCGGTGTCGACCTGATCGGTGAGCGCTGGCCGGCGGAGGTGTTCGACGCGCTCGGGGTGCCCGCGGAGATGCTGCCCGACGTCGTACGTCCTGGCGCCCGCCTGGGCGAGGTGTGCGCGGCGGCGGCCGAGGAGACCGGCCTGCCCGAGGGCACCCCGGTGATCGCCGGCACCACGGACGGCTGCGCGGCCCAGCTCGGCGCGGGCGCGCGGCAGGTGGGCAGCTGGAACTCGGTGCTGGGCACGACGCTGGTGCTCAAGGGGGTCACGAAGGAGCTGATCCACGACCCGCTGGGCGTCGTGTACTCCCACCGCGCCCCCGACGGCTCGTGGCTGCCCGGCGGGGCGTCCAGCACGGGCGCGGGCGTCCTGACCCGCGACCTGCCCGGCCGCGACCTCGAC
>NZ_BAAAMU010000022.1:58724-123959 GCF_039529435.1 Nonomuraea maheshkhaliensis | reverse complement strand
ATGCGAACCCCCTACGATTTGAGCCGGTCTGGCTACAGACCGTAACTCTCCGTAAGGGATTTACCGCTCAGCAACACTCACTGCTTGTCGTCGCCGCCCTCGCCGCCACCCGGCGGCAGGCCCTCGTAGATCTCCTTGCATTCCGGACAGACCGGATATTTCTTGGGATCGCGGCTGGGCACCCAGACCTTGCCGCACAGGGCGCGGATCGGCGTGCCGGTCACCATGCTTTCGGTGATCTTGTTCCTGTCCGCGTAGTGGGCGAACCGCTCGTGATCGCCGTCGCCGTGCGACGTCCGCGGAGTGGTCTCCTGCTCTGGGAGGATCTTCGTGCTCACCCCACGAGTTTATGCCCGCCCGCGACCCCGGAACACGGAACGGCCCCCGCCACAGGGGCGGGGGCCGCGACGACGAGCCCAGGCCGGGCACGGTTCCGTACGCTGGTCAGCCCACGTGCACCGGGGCGCCCTCGGCGCTCTTCCTGCCGGCCTTGACGAAGAGCGTCAGCAGCGCCGTCAGCACCGCGATGCCGGTGCTCACCAGGAAGGCGAGGTGCATGCCGTCCATGAACGAGTTGTGCAACGCGTCGGCGACCTGCTGCGGCACCCCGGGAGGCGCCTGGCCGAACGCGGCGATCTTCTCCAGCGCCGTCATCTGCTCGGCCGGGATCGCCTGCGCCGCCGGGCCGAGGTAGCCGGGCAGGGTGCGGGAGATCTCGCCGGCCATCACGGCGCCCAGGATCGCGGTGCCGAGCGCGCCGCCGACCTGCATGGCCGACTGCTGCACACCACCCGCGACCCCGCTCAGCTCCACCGGCGCGTTGCCCACGATGATCTCCGTGGCGCCCACGAAGACCGGCGACAGGCCGAAGGCGAGCAGCACGAACGGGATGGCGCTGGCCATGAACGAGGCGTCGATGCCGAGCTGCGACATCAGGAACATCGAGAACGCGGTGATCAGCAGACCGGCGGCCATCGTGATCTTCGGCCCGAGCTTGCCGAGCAGCATGCCCGCCAGCGGCGAGGCGACGATCATGCCCGCGCTCATCGGCAGCATGCGCAGGCCGGCGTCCAGCGGGCTGAGCCCGTGGACCCCCTGGAAGAAGAAGCCCAGGAAGAACATCGCGCCGAACATGGCGAACGCCACCATCATCATCAGGAACGTGCCGATGGAGATGGACGGGTTGGCGAACAGCGACAGCGGCACCAGCGGCTGCCTGGCCCGGCTCTGCCAGAGGATGAACCCGGCCATGAGAACCACGAAGGCGCCGATGAAGGTCAGGGTCGTGCTGTCGCCCCAGCCCCACTCGGGAGCCTTGATGATCGTCCAGACCAGCGAGAACATCGCGCCGGACAGCAGGAGCACGCCGAGCCAATCGATGCGCGCCAGCGTCTGCGAGCGGTTCTCCTTGATCAGGAAGATGCCGAGGACCAGCGCGACCACGCCTACGGGCGCGTTGATGAAGAAGACCGACTCCCAGCCCCTGCTCTCGACCAGCAGCCCGCCCACGATCGGGCCGGCGGCGCTGGACAGGCCGATGATCGCGCCCCAGGCCCCCATCGCCTGGTTCAGCTTCTCGCCCGGGAACGCTCCACGCAGCAGCGCCAGGGCGGCCGGCTGCAGCAGGGCACCGAACAATCCCTGCAGCACGCGCAGGCCGATCAGGGCGCCGGCCGGCGTCGCGCCGGGAATGATGTCGGCCAGTTCGGCGCTGAGCCCGATGCCCACCGAGGAGAGGGCGAAGCCGCCCACACCGATGAGAAACACGCGCTTGTGCCCGAACAGGTCGCCGAGCTTGCCCGCGGTGATCAGGAAGACCGCCAGCGCCAACAGGTAACCGCTGGTCACCCACTGCAGATCGGAGAGCGTGGCCTTCAGGTCCACCTGAATGACCGGGTTGGCGATGCCCACCACGGTCCCGTCGAGCATCACCATGATGACGCCCAGGCTGACCGCCAGCAGCACCAGCCACGGGTTGCCGCCGGTCCCCGTCTTCGCCGGGCCGGGCGATGACGGCGCGTCGACCGCCTTCGCTTGAGCCATGAGTCCCCCTCAAAAACATGCCGCCCCGCACCGGGGCATAAGTCTCGTAAGCCTCCGGTAATCTATGGCAGAGCATGACACATGACAAACGACTTTCAACAGTCGCCCTATGACTTATGGCACACTGTGACAGGATCGTTTCGAGGGAGTGACGGTGGGTCTACGGGAACGCAAGAAGGAGAAGACGCGCCTGGCCATCCTGGACGCGGCGCTCGATCTCTTCCTCGAACAAGGATACGAGTCGACCACCGTGGAGCAGATCGCGGGGGCGGTCGAGATCTCCCCTCGCACGTTCTTCCGCTACTTCACCAACAAGGATCACCTGGCGATGTGGTTCCACGACCACGGCGAGGAGATCATGCTGGAGACGCTCGCGGAGCGCCCGGCGGACGAGCCGCCGTTCACGGCCCTGATGCACGCGCTGCGCGCGGTCCTGGCCGACGTCGAGGGTTCAACGCCGGACGACGCGCTCAGGTTCCTGAAGTTGCGCAGGTTGCTGGACGGCAATCCGCACCTGGTCGGCAAGTCGGTGGCCAGGGGCGCGCAGACCGAGCGGCGCCTGGCCGAGGTGATCGCCGCCCGCCGGGGCGTGGATCCCGACGATGACCAGCTCACGCACCTGATCGTCGCGTTCGCCATGTCCACCATGCGCGTCGGCTTCGAGTGCCCGCGGCGCGACTGCACGATCGAGGAGATCCAGCGGCGGATGGCCGGGAGCATCGAGCTGGCCGAGCGCTGCCTGCGGCCCGGCTGGGACCTGCAGCGCTGAACCACCCCCGGGGCCGGCGGCCGTCCCGGTCGAGAGTCTGTCGTCCCACCCGAGAGCCTGTCGTCTCAGTTGAGTGTCGGGTCGTCCGGGCAGGTCGCCACGAAGGCCAGCTCGCCGCGCTGACGCCGCAGCACGTGGCGCCACAGTGAGGCCGGGTCGGCGTGGAAGGTGTCGCCGACCTCGGAGTCGACGACATACCAGGCACCCTCGGCTATCTCGCTCTCCAGCTGCCCCGACGTCCATCCCGCGTACCCCGCGAAGATGCGCATCTGCGCGATCTCCCCTTGCAGGATCTCCGGCGGCGCGTCCAGGTCGACCGTCCCCAGGCGGGCCACCGCGTCGGTGCCCGCGTGCAGCCGGCGCCAGCCGAGCGGCTCCTCGCCGCTCGGGACGGCGGCCAGCGCGAGCGCGCTGTCGGTCTGCACGGGACCGCCCTCGAACAACACCGGCGGCCCGGTGATCAGCGGGTCCCATACGGGCAGCACCTGCGTCACCGATATGTCGCTCGGCCTGTTGAGGACGACACCGAGGGTGCCGCCGTCGTGGTCGTGTTCGAGAATCAGCACGACGCTACGCCGGAAGTTGGGGTCGTCGAGGAGTGGCGTCGCCACCAGCAACCCGCCGACGTAGATCGCTTCCGCCATACCTCCATCATGAGGTACCTGCGGGGGTGCGCGCTCCCCCCGGTGGCGGATGTTACTTTTCGTGCCCACTTGGGAACTTTATGTAGCGAAGATCATGTCCGGGGGAAGCACCATGCGCATCGGTTTCCGTCTCGTCCTGGCCGCCCTGCCGGTGGGCGCCGTCCTGCTGCTCCCGGCCGCGGCCGAGGCGTGGCCGCTGCCGGACGCCGGCGACCCGTTCACGATGACGGTCGACGACGTGGGCTGCCGCTCGGGCCGGGCGTCCGTCAGGCTGCACAACCAGACCCGCCAGCTCGTACGCTTCGACCTCAAGGCCGACGGCGTCAGCATGGCCACCGGCTCCATCCCGGCCAGGAAGACCATCGTCAGGCAGGTCCCGGTGGACAAGGGCAGCAGATCCGAGATCGAGGCCTACTCGGTCAGCGAGGGCCACCCGGACACGCTGATCGACTCCAGCCACGTCGAGAACGACTGCCCCTGGGGTCACCATCGGCACGGAGGCCGGCTGCCCTACACAGGACCGCCGGCCGACCTCATGGGCAAACTCGCCACGGCGGGCGGGCTCGTGGTCATGGGCGGGATTCTGTGGTGGTACGGCTCGATCTGGCCGCGTTCATCCATGTGAGCCCTGCCGTCGAGCCCGGGCCGCGTTCAGCCACCCGCGCCCTGCCGTCGAGCTCCGGCCGCGTTCACTCGCGCGAGCGGTGGCCACCCGCGTCCACGCGAGCCCCGGTACGCGCTCATCCCGGCGCGCCGCCCGTCACCAGGGCGCCCGTCACGAAGGTGCCCGCCCTGGCGGCGGCCAGCGTGCGCGCCACCGACCATTCGGCGGCCTCGGCCGTCACCGGCTCCCTGGTGATCATCAGCCGGTAGTAGAGCGGGGCCGCGATCGCCCGGATCACCTCGCCCCCGTCGGTGCCCACCGGCAGCTCCCCCCGGGCCACGGCCAGGTCCACGACGCTGGTCCACTCCTCGATGCGGCGCAGGTAGAACGCGCGCAGCGCGAGGGAGGCCTGCTCGTCACAGGTGGCGGCGGCGATGACCGCCTGGAACGTGGCCCCGAGGCGCCCGTCGTTGAGCGCCTCGACCACGGCGAGCGCGTTGACCCGTAAGTCGCTTTCGATGCCGCCCGTGTCGGCGTGGGGCGAGGACTGGTTGGCCAGCTCGGTCATGAGATCGGCCACCAGGCCGGGGGTGCTCCCCCAGCGCCGGTAGACCGTCGTCTTGCCGACGCCGGCCCTGGCCGCCACCTGGTCCATGGTCAGCCCATGGAACCCGTGCTCGACCAGCTCGTCCTGGGTGGCCTCCAGGACGGCCGCGCGTACTCTCGCGGTGCGGCCTCCAGGCCGCACGGTTCCCGCAATACGGGAAGGTTGTTCCATTTAGTCCCCTCTTTGCCGACAATCCATGGGAAACAGGTGCCTTAAGCGGGAAGTCCTCGATCAAAAGACGCACCCGGTGCCGGTGCGGTTCCCGCGCGGCACGGCCTTCCACAGCGCGCGCCTGGCGGCCCCCGGGCCGGCGTACGGAATCAAGCAGCAGCGTTCAGAAAGTGTTCGGCGATCCCGAACGATTCGCGCTAGTGTCGTCGGCGTGGGAGACACGATTCAATCGGTGGAGCGGGCCGCCGCCATCCTGCGGCTGCTCGCCTCCGGTCCCCGGCAGCTCGGCGTCGCCGAGCTGGCCAGGGCGCTGGGCCTGCCGAAGGGGACGCTGCACGGCATCCTGCGCACGCTGGTCCACGTCGGCTTCGTCGAGCAGGACGACGCCACCGGCAAGTACCGGCTCGGCGCCACGCTGCTCCACCTCGGCAGCAGCTACCTCGACGTCAACGAGCTGCGCACCCGCTCCATCAACTGGGCCGACGCGCTGGCCGGGCGCAGCAGGGAGAGCGCCTGGATCGGCACCCTGCACGAGGGCCACGTCCTGGTGATCCACCACGTGTTCCGCCCCGACGACAGCATGCAGACGCTGCAGGTGGGCACCTACCTGCCGATCCACGCCAGCGCGCTGGGCAAGGTGCTGCTCGCCTACGACCCGTACGGCGAGTCGATCGCCCCGCCGCTGCAGCCCCACACCAAGCGCACGCTCACCGACCCCGCGCGGCTGGAGGCGGAGCTCGCCCAGGTCAGAGCGCGCGGCTGGGCGGCCGAGATGGAGGAGCTGACGGAGGGCGAGGTGGCCATCGCCGCCCCGATCAGGGACGCGCGCGGCCTGGCGGTGGGCGCCATCGGCATCCGCGGCGCCGTCGAGCGGCTCGCCCCCGGCGGTGACCTGCACATGGACTTCGTCTCCTACGTACGCGACGCCGCCCGCGCCATCACCCGTGACCTCGCCCGATGACACTTGAACACCTACCTTCTTCCACATACGATTCGTTCGGCATTGTCGAACTACGAGCACTAGCGAGGAACCCAGTGCCTCGACCGCACTACGTCGCAGCCATCGACCAGGGCACCACGTCCAGCCGGTGCATCGTCTTCGACCAGGCCGGCAACATCATCAGCGTCGCCCAGCGCGAGCACCGCCAGATCTTCCCCAAGCCGGGCTGGGTCGAGCACGACGCCGACGAGATCTGGCGGAACGTCGAGGCCGTGCTGGCCGAGGCGGTGAGCGGCGCCGGCCTGGGGGACGGCCAGATCGCCGCGCTGGGCATCACCAACCAGCGCGAGACCACCGTGCTGTGGGACCGCGCCACCGGCCGCCCGGTCTGCCCGGCCGTGGTCTGGCAGGACACCCGCACCGACGCGCTCACACACGCGCTGGCCGAGCACGCGAGCCTGTTCAGGGAGAAGGCCGGGCTGCCGCTGGCCACCTACTTCTCCGGCCCCAAGATCCGCTGGCTGCTCGACGCGTACGGCCTGCGCGAGCGGGCCGAGCGCGGCGAGGTGCTGTTCGGCACGATGGACAGCTGGCTGCTGTGGAACCTCACCGGGCGTCACCTGACCGACGTGACCAACGCCAGCCGCACGATGCTCATGAACATCCACACGCTCGCCTGGGACGACGACCTCCTGGCCGCGATGGGCGTGCCGCGCGCCATGCTGCCCGAGATCCGCCCCTCCGCCGAGGTCTACGGCCACACTTCGGCCGGCGTCCCCGTGGCCTCCGCGCTCGGTGACCAGCAGGCGGCGCTGTTCGGGCAGACCTGCTTCGCGCCAGGCGAGGTCAAGAGCACCTACGGCTCGGGCAGCTTCCTGCTGATGAACACCGGTCAGGAGCCGGTCGTGTCCAAGCACGGCCTGCTGACCACGGTCGGCTACCGGATCGGCGACGGCCCGGCCACGTACGCGCTGGAGGGGGCCATCGCGGTCACCGGCTCCCTCGTGCAGTGGCTGCGCGACAACCTCGGCCTGATCTCCAGCGCGGCCGAGATCGAGACCCTGGCCAAGACGGTCGACGACAACGGCGGCTGCTACTTCGTCCCGGCGTTCTCGGGGTTGTTCGCGCCGCACTGGCGCTCGGACGCGCGCGGAGTGATCGCCGGGCTGACGGGGTTCGTGAACAAGGGGCACATCGCGCGCGCCGTGCTGGAGGCCACCGCGTGGCAGACCCGCGAGGTCGTCGACGCGATGAACGCCGACTCCGGGCTCGACCTGACCACGCTGCGCGCCGACGGCGGCATGACCGCCGACAACCTGCTCATGCAGACGCTGGCCGACGTCCTGGCCGTGCCGGTGATCCGGCCGATGGTGGCCGAGACCACCGCGCTCGGCGCCGCCTACGCCGCGGGACTGGCCACCGGCTACTGGCCCGACCTCGACAGCCTGCGCGCCAACTGGCACAAGGCGGCCGAGTGGCGCCCCGCGATCGACGAGGCGGCCCGCGAGCGCGAATACCGCAACTGGAAGAAGGCCGTGGCCAGGACCCTCGACTGGGTCGAGCAATAGGAGTATGGCAATGACGACCGCGATCGGCACCGACCGGGCCGAGATCCGCCACGAGCTGTCCACCACCGGCTACGACCTGCTCGTCATCGGCGGTGGCATCCTCGGCACGTCGGTCACGTGGATGGCCGCCCAGGCGGGGCTGCGGGTGGCGATGGTCGACGCGGGTGACTTCGCCGGCGCCACCTCCAGCGCCTCCTCCAAGCTCGTCCACGGCGGCCTGCGCTACCTGCAGACCGGCAACGTCAAGCTGGTGGCCGAGAACCACCGCGAACGCCGCGCCCTGGCCGGCGACATCGCGCCCCACCTGGTCAAGCCGCTGACGTTCCTGGTCCCGATCTACAAGGGCGGACCGCACGGGGCGGCCAAGCTGGGCGCCGGCGTGTTCCTGTACTCGGCCCTGTCCGTGTTCGGCGACGGCATGGGCAAGGTGATCACGCCGCACCAGGCGCTGGCCAAGGTGCCCGCGCTGCGTACCGAGGGGCTGCGCGCCGCCGCCGTCTACGGCGACCACCAGATGAACGACAGCCGCGTCGCCGTCATGACCGTGCGCGCCGCCGTGGACGCGGGCGCCACCGTGCTCAACCACGCCGAGGTCGTCGGGCTGCGCACGACCGGCGGCAGCGTCACCGGCGCCGACCTGCGCGACCGGCTCGGCGGCGCCGAGTTCGGCGTCTCCGCCCGCCTCGTGCTGAACGCCACCGGCCCCTGGGTCGACCACCTGCGTCGCATGGAGGATCCGGACGCGGCCCCCAGCATCCGGCTGTCCAAGGGCGCCCACCTGGTCATGCGCCGGCACGAGCCGTGGAAGGCCGCGCTGACCACACCGATCGACAAGTACCGGGTGTCGTTCGCGATCCCGTGGGAGGACCACCTGCTGCTCGGGACCACGGACGAGGCGTACGAGGGCGATCCTGGGCTGGTCGGAGCCACCGAGGCCGACATCACCCAGATCCTCGACGAGGCGGGACATTCCGTACGCGACTCCCAGCTTCGCCGCGAGGACATCACCTACGCCTTCGCCGGCCTGCGGGTCCTTCCCGGCGGCCCTGGGGAGGTCACGGCGGCCAAGCGGGAGACGGTGCTGACCAGGGGCGCGGGCGGCATGTTGTCGGTGGCCGGCGGCAAGTGGACGACCTACCGCCACATCGGCAGGCACGTCTTCGACACCCTCGCTCACCTGCCCGGACGTCCCCTGGGCGACGACCTGGCCGACATCCTGCCCGCCGTGCCGCTGCCCGGCCTGGCCAGCCCCGACGCGGTGGCCATGCGGCTGTGGACCGACCGCGACCCGAGCGCGCGCATGGATCCGCTGGTGGCCAGGCACCTGGCCTCGCACTACGGCTCGATCGCGTTCGACCTGGCCCGGCTCATCCGCGAGGACCCCGCGCTCGGCGAGCGCATCCATCCGGACGGGCCCGACATCTGGGCGCAGGTGGTCTACGCCCGCGACCACGAGTGGGCGGCCACGGTGGACGACGTCGTACGCCGCCGTACGACCCTCACCGTACGCGGCCTCGACACCCCCGAAATCCGGACCAGGATCGCCGGCCTGCTCGCCTGAGCCCTGGGAAGGGGGAGGGCATGGCTACTCCGATCAACCAGGCTCTCCTCCGCCACTTCACCGACCTGCGCGACGGCGACCACGGCGGCGCCGTCACGCGGGAGGACAAGGAGCGCGTGTTCGCCAGGACCGTCGAGCTACTGGATCCGGTGGCCCGCCAGGCGCTCGACGAGACCAACGCCGACCTGCTGCTCGGCACCGGGGAGGTGGTGGCGAGCGGGCTCACCAGGTCGCACGAGGGCGGGCTGAACGCCATGTGGTCGCTGACGTGGCAGGAGCAGCGCGCCTGCGGCGCACAGCCGATCGCGGTGGTCGCCCACTACGGCTGCGACTTCCACCACCCGCACCTGCGCGGCAACACGGTGGGCGACTGGCCCCTGAACGTCTTCACGGAGCAGGACGCGATCGGCCAGCTCAACACGATGCGCGTGATAGCCGCAGCCGACGCCCACAACCTGGTCTTCCAGGAGAGCTACCGGGTGATCCCGGCAATCACCGCGTCACCCGCGACACCGTAGCCGGGGCGCCGTGGACCCACGGAAACCAGCGCCGAGACCACGCTCCCTAGCCAGTGCCGTCCGCTACCCATAACCAGTGCCGCGAACACTGCCATAGCCGGTGCCGTGGGTTTGAACCCCGGCAACCGGCCCACGATGCGCCGTCACGGCGGCCCGCCATGTGCGGGTCTAGAAGCGTCCCCCTGGAGGCCCCCAGCCCCGCACGACGGTTGGAGTGCCGCCGGCACCGCCGTAAAAGATAAGAGACCTTATGCTTCGGTGAAGCCTCGCGCACGGCCACCAGCAGACTCTCGCACCGCCGCGGCGACCGCAGTAGCCACATCGGGGTGGAAGACGCTGGGGATGATGTAGTTGGGGCCCAGCTCCTCCGGCGTCACCACGGCCGCCAGCGCGCCGGCGGCGGCCAGCAGCATCTCCTGCGTCACCCCGCCCGCCTGCGCGTCCAGCAGCCCCCTGAACACCCCGGGGAAGGCCAGCACGTTGTTGATCTGGTTGGGGTAGTCGGAGCGGCCCGTGGCCACCACCGCGGCGTGCTCGCGGGCGTCGTCGGGCGACACCTCAGGCTCCGGGTTGGCCAGCGCGAACACCACCGCGTCCGTGGCCATCGACGCGATGTCGTCGCCGGTCAGGATGCCGGGCGCGGACACGCCGACGAAGACGTCGGCATCCTTGACGGCTCCGCGCAGGTCGCCGGAGTAGCCCTCGGCGTTGGTGTGGTCGGCGATCCACTGCAGCGACTCGTCGAGGTCGTCACGGCCCTTGTGCACGGCCCCGAGGTAGTCGCAGACGATGACGTTGCGCGCCCCGGCGGCCAGCAGCAGGCGCAGCACCGCGTTGCCCGCCGCGCCCGCGCCCGCCATGGTGATCTTGACGTGCTCGATGTTCTTGTCGACGACCCGCAGCGCGTTGGTGAGCGCGGCCAGCACGCAGATCGCGGTGCCGTGCTGGTCGTCGTGGAAGACCGGGATGTCGAGCAGCTCACGCAGCCGCCGCTCGACCTCGAAGCAGCGCGGCGCGCCGATGTCCTCCAGGTTGATGCCGCCGAAGCCGGGCGCGATCACCTGCACGGTGCGCACGATCTCGTCGACGTCCTGGGTGTCGAGGCAGATGGGCCAGGCGTCGATGCCCGCGAACCGCTTGAACAGCGCCGCCTTGCCCTCCATGACGGGCAGCGCCGCCTCGGGCCCGATGTTGCCCAGCCCCAGCACGGCGGAGCCGTCGGTGACGACCGCCACGGTGTTGCGCTTGATGGTCAGCCGCCGCGCGTCCTCCTTGTTGCGCGCGATCGCCATCGACACGCGCGCCACGCCCGGCGTGTAGGCCATGGACAGCTCGTCGCGGTTGCGCAGCGGCACCTTGGAGACCATCTCGATCTTGCCGCCGAGGTGCATGAGGAAGGTGCGGTCGGACACCTTGTGGATGACGACGCCCTCGACCGCCTCAAGCTGGTCGACGATGGCCTGCGCGTGGTCGGTGTCCCTCGCGGCGCACGTCACGTCGATGCGGAGCTTCTCATGCCCGGCATTGGTGACGTCGAGGGCGGTCACCACACCCCCGGCCGACTCTACGGCGTGGGTGAGCTGGCTGACGGCCTTGCCGCCGGCCGGCACCTCGAGACGCACGGTGATGGAGTACGACACACTCGGGACGGTCGCCACGTCAATCGCTCCTTCGGGACTGACCAAGAATCCCTCCTATGTTAGGGGGAGTTGGGTCAATCGAGCGCCTCGGCGGCCAGGACGATCAGCTCGGCGCAGGTCTCGGCCGGAATCGTGGTGCTGTCGAGCACCAGGTGGTAATGGCAGGGATCGCCGGGATCGGCCCGGTAGAAGTGGCGTACGTAGGCGGTCCTGGCCCGGTCGTTGTCCTCGACGACGCGGCGGGCCTCGCGCTCGCCGATCCCGCTCAGCGCGGCCACCTGCCGGATCCTGCGCTTGGCCGGGGCGTCGAGCCGGACGTGCAGCGCGCCGGGGTGGCCGGCCAGGACCATCGCCCCGCCCCGGCCCAGGAAGACGCCGCCCTGGTCGCGGGCCATGTCTTTGAGCATCCGCTCGGTACGGCGGACGAACTCCTCGGGGGCGAGCGGCATCGCGCCGGGGACGTACATGTCGACGCCGCCGAACGTGACGGTCGGCAGCCGCATCGCCCCGGAGAACAGCCGGCTCAGGCCGTGCTCGGCCCGGTCGTCGTGGGCCAGGGCCTCTTCGAGGGTGCAGCCCAGCTCTTCTGCCACGGCGCTGGGGATGGCTCGGTCGACGAAGGGCACGCCGAGCCGCTCGGCCACGGCCGGGCCGATCTGGCTCCCGGCCGTGCCGTAAGTGGCGGATATGGTGACGACCCGCATATCCCCAGGTTAGAACAGGGCGCTCGCCAAAGCTCTACGGGCTTTCGCCAAAGATGGGTCTTCTGCCGGCAACGCGTCGAAAAGTCCGAGCAGATGCCGCCTGACCCGGTCACGCTCGTCACCCGAGGTGCGCTTGACCACGGCGATGACCCGGTTGAACGCCTCGTCCACCGAACCGGACAACATCTCCAGGTCGGCCGCGAGCAGCTGGGCGTCGATGTCGGCCGGGTCTTCCAGCCTGCGCTGCACCTCGGCGGGGTCGACGTCGGACGTGCGCTTGATCAAATTGACGCCGGCCAGGCCCATCTTGGCGTCCTCGTTGCCGGGCGCGCGGGCCAGCAGCCGCTGGTAGGCCTCGATCGCCGCGTCGAAGTCGCCGTTCTCGATGGCCTGCTCGGCCGCGACGAGGTCGGGGTCGGCGGGCGGCCCCGCGGGCTCCTCGGGAGCGCCGGGCTCGGCCGGCGGCCGGGCGCCGGGGTTGGCCTGGTAGAACTGCTCGACGGCGCCCATCAGCTCATCGAGCCAGCGCCGCACCTCCTGCTCGGGCAGCACCTGCTGGAAACCGGTGACCGCCTGGCCCTGGAAGATCGCCAGCACCGTCGGCACGGCCTGCACCCGCAGCGCCTGGGCGATCTGCGGGCTGGCGTCGACGTTGACCTTGGCCAGGATCGCCTTGCCGCCCAGGTCGCCGACGACCTTCTCCAGCACCGGGCTGAGCTGGGCGCTGCCCGGCGCCCGGGGCGACCAGAGGTCGAGGACGACCGGCACGGTCATCGACCGGTCGATCACGTCCGTCGTGAACGTCTCCTCGGTCACGTCGACGACAGAAGCCGACGAGGCCGCCTGGGGACCTGCCGCCTCCCGCCGGGTCTGCGCCTCCAGTGCCTGCTTGCGCGCGCCCAGGTCCACAGCTCCGTAGAGTGACCCGGGCCTAGAGAAGTCCGCCATGCCCTTCATCTTGCCGCATGACCGAGGCTGGGAAGTCACCAGCCGCCACCCGTAGCGTGCGCAGCTGGTCGAACATCTGCTGGAGTTCGTCCTCGGCGTACATCGTGAGGCCGAACTCGGCGGCCATGAGATCGGCGGTGGCACGGCGCACGACGTCCTCACCCGCGCTGGTGATCTCGGCGAGCACGCCCCGTCCGTCGCGGGGGTTGGGCAGCCTGCGGACGAACCCTGACTTCTCCAGCCTGTCCACCGTGTTCGTGACGCTCGTGGGATGAACCATCAGTCGCTCCCCGATCTTGGACAGCGGCAGCGCGCCCGTCTTGCTGAAGGTCAACAGAACCAACGCCTCGTATCTGGCGAAGGTCAAGTCGTAGGGCTTCAGGAGCGAGTCAAGTTGCGACAGCAGGATCTGGTGCGCTCTCATGACCGAGGTCACGGCGGCCATGGCGGCCGACGGCCCGAAGTGGGCGCGCCAGCTCTCGGCGGCGCGGTCGATGGGGTCGAACGACAGGTTGAGCGGCTTCTGCTGCGACACAGCGCTACGGTAGCGCGCCCCTCGTCCCGGTTCGTCGGGTCACCCTCCGCGACAGGATCCTTCGCTTGACCAAGAATCCGGACATCAATCATCACGCTCAGTTATGGTTCTCCTACGTATGGTGACGCGGAAGCCAAGTCCATGGGCCTGTGGGGACCGGCCGGGACCGAGCGCCTCCGCCTCACCGAGGGGCACGGGGGGTGCGCTTGATGAACGTCAACGGGGAAACGGGTGCGTGAGCACGCGGGCGTTTCACGAGAGGAGCTGAAGCAGAGCGCGGCCGTCACGGTTGCCGTGCTGCTGGCTGTCGGCCTGATCGCCGCGTGGAACGTCCTGATACCCGGGGTAGACGCGTGGGAGAACATCGTGGCCGCGGTCATCGGCTCGCTCCGGCTGACCGGGCCGGTGGCGGCGGCCTTCGCCGCCTGGGTGGCGCTGCGCAAACGGCGCGCGCTGCGCGGCCGTTCGCTCACGACCTGGCGGGCGCTCAAGGCGCCGCTGGCGATCGTGATGGTGGTGCTGGGGTCGTTCGCGGCCACCGTGCTGGTGCTGGCGGTCAAGACGGTGCTCACCGACCAGGCCGGCCGGCTGAGCCTGTCGGGGCTGGGGATGGGCATGGCGGGGCTGGCCCTGTACTCGGTGATCGGGTGGGTGGCCGGGTGGGTGCTGCCGCGGCCGTACACGCCGCCGGTCGCGGGCCTGGCCTGCTACGGGCTGTTCACCTGGCTGGCCGACGACCGGGGCTGGGCCGACCGGCTGGCGCCGGGGACCGGGGAGCCGTACGACCTGTTCCAGGGCTGGAACGGCGCGCCGTTCTTCGACCAGACGATCTGGCTGCTCGGCATCACGGCGGCGCTGCTGCTCGGCTGGGCGGCGCTGGTGACCAGGCAGGCCCTGGTGCTGGCGTGCGCGCTGCTGTCGGTGCTGGCCGCGGCCATGGGCGTGTCGCGGGTGCTGGCGCAGCCGAAGCCGGCCGCGGCCGTGGACATCGCCTACAGCTGCCAGGAGTGGCCGATCACGGTGTGCGTGCATCCGGGGATGCGGGCGGGGCTGACCGAGCTGGGGGCGGCGTTCACGCAGATCGCCTCCCGCCTGGCCGGGACGCCCGCCGCCTTCACACGGGTGGAGCAGCGTCCGCTGGACGACGCGCTGAAGCCGGCGAACGGGCTGGCGCCCGTGCACGTGCCCGACCTGTCGGCGGGGTTCGCCGAGGAGGCCGCGTACGAGTACATCGAGGCCCTGTCCCCCAGGTGCCAGAGCACGGTCGCTGAGGGATACCGGCAGATCGTGGTGGCCTGGCTGCGCGGCGAGCCGCTGCCCGGCACGCCGCTGGCCGAGCACCAGTACGCGACGTCGTGGTTCTCCTCCCTGAGCGAGCCCCAGCGCAGAGAGTGGCTGCGCATGTTCTACAGCGACTTCCAGGGCTGCCGCCTGTCGAGCACGCACTTCGGCGGCGGCCCTGGGCACGCGCAGGTCGCGCCGTCCGCGCGGCCCACCCCCGGGTCGAGCCACGCCTACCCCGTCTATCCGGGGCCCGGCGGCACCGCGACGACCGGCTCGGCGTCGAGCGCGCCCGGGGGCGGGGCCACGCAGGAGGCGCCTCAGACCGGCTGGACCCCGGAGGCTCCGGCAGCCGGCTGGGCCTCGTCGGAGCCGGCGGGGGGCTGGACGCCCGACACGTCCGGGGAGGGCTGGCCGGTGCACGCCTCCGAGGCGACCGCGGGCGTCGCGCCCGGGTCGGGCGCCTACCGTCAGGCGTCGCCGGTGTCGGAGACGTCTCCCCAGACGGCGTCGGTTTCGGGCCCGGCTGCGAGCCCGGTCTCCGCGCCGATTTCAGGCCCGGCTTCGGCTGCGGGGTCGGCGCCGGTCGCGGAGCCTGTGTCGGCGCCGGTGGAGGGGCCCGCCGCGGCGCCGGCTCGGGTCCCCGAGGAGGGGCCGTCCGCGGAGCAGGCCGGCTGAGGATCGAAGATGTCACCGAAGAGCTGGCACTGATGATCGCCGAACGGGTAGTCATGCTCGCATGACGACTTCGCGTACGACGCCGCCCGAGGCGAGCCCCGGTCGGCGTCGCCGGTGGCGATATGTGGCGGGCCTGCTGGTTCTCGCCGTGTTATTGGTGGTCGGCGGCCGGCTGGCCTGGTCCTGGCTCAACCCGCTCGGTGAGCGGAGCATCGACCGCAGCCAGCCGGTGCTGCTGCAGTCCATCAAGGACATGAGCAGGTTCCAGGCCGCGACCGGCACCTTCCAGGTGGTCGTGGACCTGGAGAAGGACGCCAACTTCCTGCCCGACGCGGTCAAGGGCACGCGCACGCTGTTCGTCGGCGCGGGCGGGGTCGACGCCTACGTCGACTTCTCCGCCGTCGCGGCCGACGGGGTGACGGTGTCGCAGGACCGCACCGAGGCCACCATCCGCCTTCCGCGCGCGCAGCTGGAGAAGCCCAACCTCGACAACAGCCGCTCCTACGTGTTCGCGCAGCAGCGCGGCCTGCTCGACCGGGTCCAGGACTTCCTGTCGGGCTCGCCCGGCGACCAGCGGGAGCTCTATCTGCTGGCCGAGAAGAAGATCACCGAGGCGGCGGTGTCCAGCGACCTGCGGGCCAGGGCGGACGCCAACACCAAGGCGATGCTGACGGGCATGCTCAAGTCGCTCGGGTTCTCGAAGGTCACGGTCAAGTTCACCGACGAGGCTTAGCCGCCTCACCCCCGCCTTAGGGACGCGGTGAGCCGTCCTAGGTATCTCTTCAGCGTGCCCGTACCGAGAGATAAGGCATACGCCCGATGTGTCCCTAGGGGCCTTAGGCCGAGTCTTGAGAGTGCGGGAAAACGAACAAGGAGAAACTCGTGAACGCCGAACTCGAATACAGCATCATGCAGCACCACGCCTCCGAGCTGCGGCAGGCGGCAGCGGAGCACCGCCGCGCCCGCCAGGCGCGCACGGGCAACCCGGCCGAGCGCCGTCACCGCTCGGTCATCGCCCGGCTCTTCGCCTCATGACCGCCCACAAGCAGCCCGGCCGCAACCTCCCTCGCGGCCGGGCTGAGGCGCCCCCTTAGGGGCGTCGGCGCTCGTGACCCGAATTCCTGGTCAGGTCGCGGTGCCACATGCACGAAGCCCCGGTCCATTCCTGGTTGGGCCGGGGCATCGTGCTGTCTCCAGGGAAGATGAACGTCATGCGGCTCTCCCCTCGTCCGGTCGCGGGGCTCCGCTCGATTTCGCTTGTGGGGCCTGGTCGCAGGGATGATGATGCCCCTATGCGCAAACGGGTGCTCGTCTGGGGCGGGGCCGTGGTCGCGGTGTCCGCCGTCGCGGCTCTGGCCGTATATCTCGCCCGGGTGGGGCTGGACGAGGCCGACAAGCTGGCCAGCGTGATCGGGCTCTTCGTGGCGCTGGCAGGGCTGGGCATCTCGATCCGCGGGCTGACCGGCGGACGACCGGGCGACGACCCGACCTCCCCGCCACCCCCCGTGTCGGACGGCGCTGCACCGGGGCAGGACGTATCCGCGCCCGGCGTCTCGGCGTCGGGGCCGAGGTCGGTCGCCATCGGCGGCGACAACTCGGGGATCATCAGCACGGGCGACGGGACGACCAACATGCGAATGCGCGCGGAGGCGTCCGGGCAGGGCCGCGTCTACCAGGCCGGCGGCGACCAGACGATCAACGAGAAGTAGCGCCGCCCCCGTCGGTCCACGGGGACGCCGGCGGGCAGCGCGCCGTCAGGACTTGGGAACGGTGATGAGCAGGGCGTCGCCCTGGCCGCCGCCTCCGCACAGCCCCGCCGCGCCCAGGCCGCCGCCCCGGCGCTTGAGCTCGTACGCCAGCGTCAGCACGATCCGCGCCCCCGACGCCCCGATGGGGTGCCCCAGGGCGATGCCGCCACCGTTGACGTTGACGATGTCGAGCGGGACGCCGAGCTCCTTGGCCGACTGGACGACCACGCTGGCGAAGGCTTCGTTGATCTCCACCAGGTCGAGGTCGCCGGCCGTGACGCCCTGCTTGGCCATGGCCTGCTTGATGGCGTTGGCCGGCTGGGACTGCAGGGAGGCGTCGGGCCCGGCCACGTTGCCGTGGCGGCCGATCTCGGCCAGCCAGGGCAGGCCCAGCTCCTCGGCCTTGGCCTTGGACATGACGACCACGGCGCAGGCGCCGTCGGAGATCTGGGAGGCCGACCCGGCCGTGATGGTGCCGTCGGCGGCGAAGGCGGGACGCAGCTTGGCGAGGGTCTGCACGGTCGTGTCGCCGCGTACGCCCTCGTCCTCCTTGACGATCACCGGCTCGCCGCGCCGCTGCGGGATCTCCACCGGGACGATCTCCTCTTCGAAGACGCCGTTCTTGACGGCCGCGGCGGCGAGCTGGTGGGAGCGGGCCGACAGGGAGTCCTGCTCCTCGCGGCCGATGCCGAGCCGGGTGTTGTGCCGCTCGGTGGACTCGCCCATCGCGCACTGGTCGAACGCGCAGAACAGGCCGTCGTGGGCCATCGAGTCGACGACCTCGGAGCCGCCGTACTTCACGCCCTTGCGCAGCCCTGGCAGCAGGTGGGGGGCGTTGGTCATGGACTCCATGCCGCCGGCCACCACGATGTCGAACTCGCCCGCCCTGATGAGCTGGTCGGCCAGGGCGATGGCGTCGAGGCCCGACAGGCACACCTTGTTGATGGTGACGGACGGGACGGTCATGGGGATGCCGGCGTTGACGGCGGCCTGGCGGGAGGGGATCTGCCCGGCTCCGGCCTGGAGGACCTGGCCCATGATGACGTACTCGACGGATTCGGGAGCGACCCCGGCACGTTCCAGGGCGGCCTTGACGGCGACGCCGCCGAGCTCGACGGCCGACAGTCCGGACAGGGAGCCGAGCAGTTTGCCGATGGGGGTGCGAGCTCCGGCGACAATGACGGAACTGGACATGACAACGGCCTCCTGTGCTCGCGCGTCCGGTCTTTGACACCATACCCACGAGTACGCCGTCGCTCGCCATGGAGGTAGGCCACACATGTTCATGCGGATCGACCACATCGGGATCGCCTGCCGCGATCTTGAAGAGAAGATCGAGCTCTTCTCGAGGACGTTCGAGCTGACGGTCGTGGCGCGGGAGGTGAACGAGGAGCAGGGCGTCAAGGAGGCCATGCTGCACATCGCCGACGGCGAAGGTGGGGGCTCCTACATTCAGCTCCTTGAGCCTCTCTCCGGCGACTCGCCTGTGGGAAAATTCCTCGCTAAGCGGGGCGAGGGCGTCCATCATGTGGCGTTCGGGGTGCCCGATATCGCGGAGGCCATGACGACGATCGGCGAGAAAGGTGTGAGGCTGCTGGACGAGCGCCCCCGGCACGGGTCGATGGGCTCGCAGATCGCGTTTCTGCACCCCAAGGATGTAGGCGGAATGCTGACCGAGCTAGTCCAAGCCCCCAAACCCTGACAAATCACCACAAAACGCAAAAAACGTTCATATGTAACTAGTCACGCAGAAAGTTGGACGGGGCTTCGCACGCGGCACCAGCGGAGTACGCTTGACCTTCCACCGGACATGGGGCCTGCCGAGAGGCACAGGCTCCTGGTACGGATGCCCCGAACCCCCCGTCCGGCCCGTGTAGCCGTCTCGACAACCCAGGATCGAGCCTCCATGCAGTCCGACATCGACGCCCAGCTCAACAACTTCTTCGAGGACGCCCCAGCCCGCGAGTTCGACGTGGTGCTCCGTGGTTACGACCGGCACCAGGTCCATGATCATCTCAAGCAGCTCGACGGGGAGCTGCGGCAGGCGCGCGAGCAGGTCGTCGGCCTCCAGCGCGATCTGTCCGACTCCCAGCGCCAGTTGCAGGAGCAGGAGCGCCCCACCTACTCCGGTCTCGGCGCCCGGATCGAGCAGTTGCTCCGGCTGGCCGAGGAACAGGCGACCGAGCTCGTCCAGGCCGCCAGGTCCGAGGCCAACGAGATCAAGGCCGCGGCCAAGGTCGAGGCCGCCGACCTGAGGGCCGCCGCCGAGGCCGAGGCCGCCGAGAAGCGCGCCCAGGCCACCCGCGAGAGCGACGAGATGCGCACGAGCGCCGAGCGGGACGCCGAGGACATCCGCTCGACCGCCCGCCGCGAGGCCGACGAGCTCACCAACACGACCGAGCGCGAGGCCGCCAAGCTGCGCGCCACGGCCGATCACGAGGTGGCCGAGAAGCGCGCCGACGCCGAGCGCGAGATCGCCAAGCTCCGCACCACCACCGAGCGCGAGGTCGCGCAGCTGCGCGCCTCGACCAAGCGCGAGCGCGACGAGGTGCTGACGACGGCCAAGCGTCAGGCCGACGAGATGCGCGCGCAGGCTCAGCGGGTGCTGGAGGAGTCGGAGGCCAAGCGGGCGCAGGACGAGGCGGAGTTCGAGATCCAGCTCGCCGCCCGCCGCGAGGAGGCCGAGCGTCAGGAGGCCGAGCGCCACGCCACCGCGCAGGCCGCCACACAGAAGCTGGTCGCCGAGGCCGAGCAGCGCGCCGCCACGGCCGAGTCGCGGGCCACGAAGGCCACGCAGCAGGCCGAGCAGACCCGCCGCGAGGCCGACCTGCACGCCAAGCAGCTCGTCGCCAACGCCCGCAAGAGCTCCGAGACGATAGTGGCCGAGGCCAAGTCGAGCGCGGAGACCATCGTCACCGAGGCGAAGAACGAAGCCGAGCGCACCCGCACGGCGATGCAGCGCCAGGTCGACGAGCTCACCCGCCAGCGCGACAGCATCACCAGCCACCTGGCTCAGCTCCGCCAGCTCCTCGGCGGCGCCGCCCTGCCGGGCATGGAGCCGGAGCCCGCGGTCGCCGCTGCCGCGCCGAAGGCCGCACTCGCCGCGCCCGAGCCTCCCGCTCCGGCCCCGGCGGCCGCGCCGGCCACCCCGGCGCCCAAGGTGACGGCCGCCAAGTCCGAGGACGACTCGGAGTGGTGGCAGGAGTAACGCCGACGGACACGCACGGGGGCTGAATGACGGCTGGGAGAGCCTGGCGATCGAATGGTCGCTAGGCTCTCTCTTTGCCGCCGGGCATGTACGAACCGACACCGGTCCGTCATCCTCAGTCGTCGATCCCCCCTTGGAGTCCCCTTGTCCGCAGACGTCGAGTTCACGGCCGAGCAGGAAAAGGCCGAGAGCCCCCAGCCGCCGGAGGAACAGGCGCCGCCGGAGCCGGAGCCCCAGGAACAGGCGCCGAGGGCGGCGGTCAAGGGCGAGGAGGGCGTGCAGCCGTACGGACTGCCCGGCAAGCCGTTCGCCCGCGGCCCGTTCCTGTTCGGCCTGGTCGGCGGACTGGGGGTGCTGACCGCCATCGCCATCGCGCAGATGGTGGTCGCGTCGCTGAGCACGATCGTGCTGGTCGTGGTGGCGATGTTCCTGGCCGTCGGGCTCAACCCGGCCGTCGAGTCCCTGCAGCGCAGGGGCGTGACCAGGAGGGCCGCGATCACGATCGTGTTCGCCGGGGTCATCGTCGCGTTCGTGCTGTTCGGGCTGGCCATCGTGCCGCCGGTGAGCAAGCAGCTCACGGAGTTCGTCAACGCGGTGCCCGGCTACATCACCGAGCTGAGCAACCATCCGACGCTGCGCCAGCTCGACGCCGACTACCAGATCCTGCCGCAGTTGCGCACGTTCGTGACGAGCACGCTCGGGCCGTCACTGGCGACCGGCATCATGGGCGCGGGCCTGGTGGTGCTCAACGGCGTGTTCACCACGGTGACGCTGCTGGTGCTGATGCTGTACTTCCTCGGCTCGCTGCACACGATCAAGGACTACCTGCTCAAGCTGGTCCCGGCCTCGCGCCGGCCGCGCACGCGGGCGATCAGCGAGGAGATCCTCGGCGGCATCGGCGGCTACGTGGCGGGCAACGTGCTGATCTCCGTCATCGCGGGCGTGCTGACCTGGATCTTCCTGTCGATCGCCGACGTCCAGTACGCGCTCGCGCTGGCCCTCGTCGTCGCCCTGACTGACCTCATCCCGCTGGTGGGCGCCACGATCGGCGCCGTGCTCGTGACCGGCGTGGCGCTGCTGGAGTCGTTGCCCGCCGGGATCGCGTGCGCGATCTTCTTCGTGATCTACCAGCAGATCGAGAACTACTTCATCTATCCCCGGGTGATGAAGCGCTCGGTGGACGTGACTCCGGCGGTGACCGTGATCGCCGCGCTGTTCGGCGGCGCGCTGCTCGGCATCGTGGGCGCCCTGCTGGCCATCCCGGTGGCGGCGGCGATCTCGCTGATCATCCGCGAGATCGTGCTGCCACGCCAGGACCACGCCTGAGGCTGCTCCCCGCCCCGACCCCCGCCCGCGACACCCGGCCGTCCGGCCCCCGCCATCGACGTCCGACCCTCGCTCGACGTCCGCGGCCCCGCCCGCAGGGCCCCGTGCTCAGTGTCCGGGACCGGTGGCGCCCAGTTCCGTGCGCAGGAACTCGGTCACCGCCGCGTTGAACGCCTCCGGCTGCTCGACCGCGCTGAGGTGGCCGGCCTTGGGGATGATCTCCAGCTTGCCCTCGGGCACGGCCCGGACCATGGCGTCGGCGTCGGCGGGCGGCGAGAGCTCGTCCTCCTCCCCCACGATGATCAGCAGCGGGACCTTGAGCGCGCTCAGCGTCTCGAACGAGTCGGGACGCGCGGCCATGGCCCGTTGCGCCCAAGCCACCGCGC
Source organism: Nonomuraea maheshkhaliensis (assembly GCF_039529435.1). Classification (NCBI taxonomy): domain Bacteria; kingdom Bacillati; phylum Actinomycetota; class Actinomycetes; order Streptosporangiales; family Streptosporangiaceae; genus Nonomuraea; species Nonomuraea maheshkhaliensis. The sequence goes on along the minus strand of NZ_BAAAMU010000022.1, from coordinate 102,080 downwards.
CCGGCGGGGCCGACTGCACGAGCCCCTTGACCCGGCCGAACACCATGGCCCGCCGCTCCTTGGTGGTCTGGCCGATGAGCGCCGGGAGCACCTCGCTGACCAGCACGTCGCTGCCGTCCGACAGCACGGCCCGCGCGATGCGTTCCCTGTTGTCCCTGGCCGCGGGCGGGTCGGGGGTGGCCTTGGTGTCGGCCAGGATCACGCCGAGCACCCGGTCGGGGTGCCGGCGGCAGAAGGCCATGGTCACGTAGCCGCCCATCGACAGCCCGCCGACCACCGCCCTGTCGATGCCCTCCTCGTCGAGCAGCCTGGAGACGTCGTCGGCCATCAGGTCGATCGACGGATCATCGTCGCCCAGCCGCGACCCGCCGAAGCCGCGCAGGTCAGGAGTGATGACCCGGCAGACCCTGGCCAGCCCTTCCCGCTGGGCCAGCCACATGGCCGACGACAGCGGGAACGCGTGAAGCAGCACAACCGGGAGCCCGGTCCCGGCAGATCTCGTGTAGAGCTGCACGGACCACACGGTAACGCGGTTCACGGGAACAATCACTCAATGACGTATGCCGATATCCCCTGACAGTCCTGACCGCTTCTCCGACGATCCGTCCCCGCAGCGCACCTGTATCCCCGCCCCGGAAATGCCGGGGATATATACGACATTGCCTGACCTGGCATTTCCGCGCACAATCCAGACACGGATACCGCGCACCCCCGAGGTGACGAGCATGGCAGGCACCGGAACCACAGGGACCCGTCCCGCCCTCCCCGACGCCACCAACGGCGAATTCCTGCTCCAGGCGCTGCGCGAGGCGAACGCCCACCGCGCCGGGCACGGCGCGCCGCCCCTGGCGATGGACCCGCTGCTGGTCGAGTACGCCAAGGCCAGGACGGCAGACCTCTCCCGGCACGAGGGGCTGCGGGCCGGGCACGAGGGCCTGCGCGCGGGGACCGGCGAGAGCGCGTTCTGGAGCCAGGGCGAGGAGATTCGCGGCGCGGCCGACGCGGTGGCCTCCTGGTACGACGACCGCGACGAGCGCGACGACCTCGACCGGCTGCTCCGGCCGGCCTGCACGGCCATGGGCGCCGCCCGCGTGTCCGGCCAGGGCCCGAAGGCGTGCGAGACGTACATCGTCTTCGTGTACGAACCCCTGGGCGACGGCCCGCCGCCCGCCTGACCGCAGCCCTATTGAGCGGGCGACGGCCGTCCGATCAGATGGCGGTGGCCCCGCCGTCGATGAACAGCACCTGCCCGGTCATGTACGCCGAGGCCGGGCTGGCCAGGAACACGGCCGGCTGAGCCATCTCCTCGGCGCTCCCCCAGCGCCGCATGGGCACGCCCGCGATCGTGGCGGCGGAGGACGCCTCGTTCTCCCACAGGTTGCGGTTGAGGTCGGTGGCCGTCCAGCCGGGGCACAGGGCGTTGACCCGCACCCCGGCGCTAGCCCACTCCACGGCCAGCGTCTTGGTCAGCGCCACCAGCCCGGCCTTGGCCGCGGCGTACGGGGCGAGGAAGGGCGCGCCGAGCGCCGCCACCGACGCCACGTTGATGACGACCCCGTCGCCCCGCCCGAGCAGGTGCGGCGCGACCGCGTGGCAGACCGCCATGGCGGAGTCGAGGTTGAGCCGCATCAGCTTGTCCCAGCCCGACAGCCGCAGGTCCTTGAACTCGACCAGGAAGTTCGACCCGCCGGCGTTGTTGACCACGATGTCGAGGTGCCCTAGCCCGTCGAGGGCCGCCGCCACGGCGCCCGTCGCGGCCTCGCGGTCGGTGAGGTCGGCGGGGATGACGACCGCGCGCCGCCCGAGCGCCTCGATCTCCTTGCCCACCTCGGCCAGGGTCTCGGCCGAGCGGGACACGAGCGCCACGTCGGCCCCCGCCCCCGCGTACGCGAGCGCGATGGCCCGCCCGATCCCCTTCGACGCCCCGGTGATCAGAGCCTGTTTCCCACTGAGATCGAACGCGCCCACGCCGCCTCCTCTGACGACCAACCGCAGAACCGAACGAGATTCTATTAACACCGGGCCCCGGAACGCCACCGGCGCGGAGCCGGAAAGGGCTCCGCGCCGGGATGGCTCAACAAGCGGAGCCGGGAAGGCTCCGGGGCGGATCACCGGGCGGAGCCGCGAGGGCCCCGCCCGGGTGGATCACTGGGCGGCCAGCTGGGCGATCTGCTCGGCGCTCAGCACACCGTCATAGGTGCGGACGTCGTCCACGATCCCCGGCCAGTAGCCGGTGAAGGCGCCCGCGGCCTTGGTCCGGCCGAGCTGCAGCGCGCCGGTGGCGTTCCAGGCGCTCAGGTGGTCGGTGATCGTGGTGGTGGACAGGCGGCCGTTGACGTAGATGCGCAGCTGGCCCGCCAGCGGGTCGTACACGCCGGCCACGTGCGTCCACTCCAGCGCGTTGGGGATGGCGTCGGAGCGGGTGCGTACGAGAGCGGCCGTGTCGGTGTCGGCGGCAGCCATCCCGAGGGCCCACCTGCCCTGCTCCTTGTCGAAGCCGAGCTGGAACCCGGCCGCCCGGCTGCCCGGCTGGGCCACCGCCGCGGTGTCGGCGGTGGGCAGGTAGTCGAGCTGGGTCCACGCGGCGACGGTGAAGCCGTTCCTGGTGTTGACCGCGGGAGCGGTCGTCTGGGCGAAGCCGTTGACGCCGTCGAGCGCCAGCCCTCCGTCCAGCCAGGCGGGCGTCCACGAGGCGGCTCCGGACAACGTCGCCGCGCCCGCGCGGCCCGAGGAGTCGGCGGCGGAGGTGCCGGACTCCTCGTCCAGCCGCCAGTGGCCCACCAGCGTGGCAGCGCTGTTGACCAGGTCGGCGACCTCGTCGGCGAACATGGCGCGGCCGTAGGCGCGCACCTCGTCGACGTCTCCCTGCCAGTTGTCCGCAGCCGCCCCGCCGACCTTTCCGCGGCCGATCGTCAGGGGGCCCGTGGCGTTCCATGGTTGCGGAACGGCGACCGTGGACTCCAGCCGTCCGTTCACGTAGAGCGTGATCTGGCCCGCCGCGCTGTCGTAGACGCCGGTGAGGTGGGTCCATTCGTTCAGCCTCGGCGCGGCGGCGGACTTGGCGCGCACGGTGGCCGCGCCGTCGGCGTCGGAGCCGGTCACGCTCAGCGCCCACCGGTCGTCGGCCTTGGAGTACTGCAGCGCGAACGCGCCCGTCCTGCCGCCCTCCTGGGTGACGGCGGTGGCGGTGGCGCCGTTGCCGGTCAGCCTGGCCCAGGCGGAGACGGTGAAGTTGCGGCTGGTGTCGATGACGGGGCCGGCGGTCTGGCCGTAGCCGCCGGTCAGCTTCAGCCCGCCGCCGGTCCTGCCCGAGGTCCAGGTGGCCGAGGTCAGGGTGGCGGCATGGGCGCCGGTGGCGTCGGCGGCCACGCTGCCCGTGCCCTCGTTCATCGGCCAGTGACCGCTGGGCCCGCGGCCCGCGTTGATGTTGAAGACGTAGGTGCGGATGGGGCCGAGCTGGCCCGCGCGGTCCTTGCTGCGCACGACGAGCACGTTGGGGCCGTCGTGGCGCGGGGTCAGCGCGATCGTGGCCGTGCCGTCCTGGTTCGCCGCCGCCTCGGTCTTGGGCGTGGTGTCCAGGCCCCAGACGTAGGAGGTCACGTCGGTGATCCCGTTCGGGCCGAACGCGAACGTGCCGGGCAGGCCGACGCCGTCGCTCCAGCCGTTCTCGGTGAAGGTGGGCGAGGAGACCAGCGGCTCGCGGCCGGGGGCGGTGGCGTCCACGGTGGCCTCGCACCAGGGGCTCCACGCGCTGCTGGCCTTGCCGTCCTCGGCCCGCACGCGCCAGCGGATCAGCTGGCCGTCGGCGTACAGGGTCGTCGGGATCGAGGCGGAGAAGGCGGTGCCGGTGGAGCCGAGCGCGGTGACGTACTCGCCGATCTTGGTGCCGTCCTCCTTGTACCACTCGAAGCGGCCCTTGACCGAGTTGTCGGCGTCCTTCAGCTTCGCCCACAGCTTGGGGGCGTTGGTGCTGATGACCGGGCGGTCGTCACCCGAGACGCAGGGGCCGCCCGGGTCCGACCACACGTCGGCGGCCACGGGGACGGCCGGCAGCGAGTTGTACTCGATGACCAGGCTCGGGTTGTTCTTGAACTTCTTCCAGGCGTAGACGTCGGTCTCGCTGGTGGCCCGCAGGCCGATGGTGACGTTCGGCCAGTTCTTGGCGGCGGCGTCCACGACCTGCGGGGTGACGTCGAACTCGACGCCGCCGGGCAGGCAGGACGCGCCCCAGCCCTTGGCCACGTTCACGGTGGAGAGCTTGGTGACCCAGGCGGGCTGGTTGTTCCAGGTCGTGCTCTTGCTGATCTTGTTGGTCGCCCACGCCTCGACCTTGCGGGCGCTGCACGAGTACGACCACGTCTCGTACGTCCGCAGCGTGGCCTTGATGATCTGCTTGCCGTGGATCGTCGAGCCGGTGTTCATCTGGTAGAACGTGCGGTTCTTCTGCGACTCCACGTGCCCGACCCGGGCGACGTCGCTGGAGTTGAGGTAGTTGGAGTTGGGCCAGTTGCTCCAGACCGCGGTCCAGGCGTTGCGCGCGGCCGAGAAGTACGGGTCGAGGTAGACGGGGAACTTCGTGTCCGGGTCCGTCATCATCTTGCGGTCGGGCTTGAGCCGCAGCTGCCTGCCGGCCAGCTCCACGCCCATCGTGGCCTCGCGGGCCTCGGGCGAGCGGCCCTCCTTGAGCGCCTGCGGGCTGGAGATCCCCTCGGAGTCCCACATCTTGGGGGTGGGGGCGATGAAGATCGTGCCGTCGTTCTTGTCGGTGGCCTCCAGGTTGCCCGCCTTGTCCGACTCCAGCGTCAGGCCGGTCGCGGACAGCGGGAAGGCCAGCTCGGTCAGCTTCGCCGCGGCGTCCCTGTTCTTGACCACCAGGACGTGCGAGAAGCCGTCCACGTCGGCGGTGACCTGGAGGTCCACGCCCGGCATGACCTCGGCGTAGGTGGCGGTGTCGCCGTTGAGCGTCGGAGTGGGCAGCGTGCCCGTCCAGCCGAGCTCCATCGCCTTGGCGCCCCGCGCCAGCCGGGCGAGCGGGGCGGAGCCGCCGCCGGAGAAGGTCAGGCCGACCGCCGTGGCGACCGGCTCGACGGCGCCGTCGGGGCGCAGGCGCAGGGTGGTGTCCACGGGCACCCAGCGGTCGTTCTTGCGCACGCGGATGGGCCTGACGTTCAGCTCCATGGACAGCGTGCCGTCGGGCTTGGCGAAGACCGTGCGGGTCTCGCTGCGCATCGACTCGATCTCGACCGGCCGGCCGGCGCTACGCGCCTGGGCGACCGCCGCTACCTCTTTGTCCGGAGGGGGCTGCGTCGTCTGTGGCCGTTCCTCCGCCACCACCGGCCGCACCACCGCCAGGGTGGTGAGAGATAACGCCGCCGCCACCAGCCCGTGCACTACCCGCATACGTGACCGCCCATGCTGAGCAGAGGTTACGCGCGGGCAGCGCGCACCCGGCGTCTCCACGATCTTCGGTTGACGATCGGATTCTCACCCTGGGTGGAGGTGGAGGTCCAGAGTTTTGTGCATTGTGCTCAAAATATCTTTCATGACCGGAACCCCGCAGGGAGATAACCGTCAGACCTCGGTCGGGAGCGGATGGGCGGCCGGATTGACCCGCTTGACGATCTCGTCGAGGGCGATGCGCACGTACGGCTCACCCACCCACAGGTGCTTGGCGCCCTCCACCCCGATCACCTCGGCCTGCGGAACCCGGGCGAACCGCGTGCGCGCCTCCTCCGGCCGCAGGTAGTCGTCGAACTCCGGCACCAGCGCCACCAGCGGCCGGCCGAAACGGGCCCAGGCGTCCAGATCGGCGTCCGTGGCCCTGTGCAGCGGCGGAGAGAGCAGGATCGCGCCCTCCACCAGCGGGTCGTGCGCCCACTTGAGCGCCAGCTCGGTGCCGAACGACCAGCCGACCACCCACACGTTGGGCAGATCGTGGTATTCGGCGTATTCCAGCGCCGCGGCCACGTCGAACCGCTCACCTTCGCCCCCGTCGAACGCCCCCTGCGAGGTGCCCCGGTCGGAGGAGGTGCCGCGGGTGTTGAAGCGCAGCACGGCCAGGTCGGCGAGCGCGGGCAGCCGGTTGGCGGCCTTCTTGTACACGTGGCTGTCCATGAACCCGCCGTGGGTGGGCAGCGGGTGCAGGGTCACCAGTGTGGCGACCGGGGGGCGGTCGAGCGGCTGGGCCAGCTCGCCGACCAGGGCCAATCCGTCGCCCGTGTGCAGTTCGATCGGCTCGCGCCGGGCGGGCAGCACGGTCGCCGCGCGAATCTCCACCATCGATCCCTTCAGTAACGGCTGCGGCCGGGGCCGCGGTCGAGTCTCTTACGCCAGCAGGTCGGGTGCCAGTGCCGGCGCTCCTCGTCGCCGCCCGGCCAGTTGGGCCAGGCCACCACGTGCGGCTGGCCGCTGCGGATCTCCTGGTCGCAACCGGGGCACCGGTAGTTCTTGGCGGAGGAGGCGCCGGTGAGCATGCGGACCTTCCACTCGCCGTCGGGCCACTCCTCCACCTTGTCCAGGCCGGTCGGGAAACCGAAGGGACGGGAGGACTCCCTGCGGCGGGCGCGACGCGGACTCATCGTGGAGGGAGCTCGGTCGTCGGCCTCACCCGTTCAAACGCCATGCGCCCAGTTTTCCAGAGGCACTAAGGTGGATGGTCATGCGGCTGGTCATCGCGCGCTGCAGCGTGGATTACATCGGACGGCTCACGGCACACCTGCCGATGGCGCCCAGGCTCGTGCTCATCAAGGCGGACGGCAGCGTGAGCATCCACGCCGACGACCGCGCCTTCAAGCCGCTCAACTGGATGAATCCGCCGTGCAAGCTCAAGGAGGACGGCGCGACCTGGACGGTCACCCACGGCAAGACCGGCGAGAAGCTGGTCCTGACCATGGAGGAGGTCCTCCACGACTCCAGCCACGAGCTGGGGGTGGACCCGGGGCTGATCAAGGACGGCGTCGAGGCCCATCTGCAGGAGCTGCTCGCCGAGCACATCACGACGCTGGGCGACGGCTATTCGCTCATCCGCCGCGAATACATGACGGCGATCGGCCCGGTCGACATCCTGTGCCGCGACGCGACGGGGGCGACGGTGGCGGTGGAGATCAAGCGGCGGGGCGAGATCGACGGGGTCGAGCAGCTGACCCGCTATCTGGAGCTGCTCAACCGCGATCCCCTGCTGTCGCCCGTGCGCGGGGTCTTCGCCGCCCAAGAGATCAAGCCCCAGGCCCGCGTGCTGGCGACTGACCGCGGCATCTCGTGCCACACCCTCGACTACGACGCCCTCCGCGGCATCGAACCGGAGAACCCAACCCTGTTCTGATCTTTCACGGCTTCGCGGCGGCCTGCCTCCCGCCGCACTTCGGCTGAGGGCCCTCCAGGGAAACGGCCGCTGACCCTTCAGTGGTGGCCCGCCATAACGGAGCGTTTGTGGGCCCCCTTCGTGGTACCAGCGCCCCTGCTGAGCGCTCACGGCCCGCCATGTCCCGGTATGGCCCTCGGCACCACTGCCCCGCCTGCGGCGCTGAGGGGCGGGATCAGGCGCGTCGAGGGGCCATTGTGGCGGTGGCGCGCGTGTTTCCACGGGTTCGGATGGGCTAGTAAGTAGTAAGTTACCAGACTATCGTGGCTCCATGACGATGACGTTCGACTCGGTTAATCCGGCGACCGGTGAGGTCGTCGGGAGTCATCCCAAGCAGTCCGCCGACACCGTGCACGAGGCCGTCGGGCGGGCGGAGGAGGCGGCCGCGTGGTGGGGCGGGCTGGGGCACGCCGAGCGCAGGCGCCGGCTGCTCGACTACAAGGCGGTCCTCACCCAGCACCTCAAGGAGCTGGCCGGGCTCGTGCACCAGGAGACCGGCAAACCGGTCGGCGACGCCACCCTTGAGGTGGTGCTGGCGATCACCCACCTCGACTGGGCCGCCCGCAACGCGCACAAGGTGCTCGGCCGCCGCCGCGTCTCCACCGGCATGATCGGCCTCAACCTGGCCGCCACGCTCGAATACCTCCCGCTCGGCGTCGTCGGCGTCATCGGCCCGTGGAACTATCCGGTCTTCACCCCCATGGGCTCCATCGCGTACGCGCTCGCCGCGGGCAACGCCGTGGTGTTCAAGCCCAGCGAGCTGACGCCGGGCATCGGCGTGCGGCTGGCCGAGCTGTTCAGGGAGTCGGTCCCCGAGCACGAGGTGTTCCAGACCGTCACCGGTCTTGGCGAGACGGGCGCGGCGCTGGCCGCCGACCCCAGGGTGCGCAAGGTCGCCTTCACCGGCTCCACCGCCACCGCCAAGCGCGTCATGGCGGCCTGCGCCGAGAACCTCACGCCCATCGTGGCCGAGTGCGGCGGCAAGGACGCGTTCATCGTGGACGCCGACGCCGACCTCGCGGCCGCCGCCGACGCCTGCCTGTGGGGCGCCCTGTCCAACGCCGGGCAGACGTGCGTGGGCGTCGAGCGGGTCTACGTCGTCGACGCCGTCTATGAAAGTTTCATGCGGGAGCTGTCCGAGAGGGTGACAAAGGTGAGGGCCGGCGAGGACTACGGCCCGATCACGATGCCCGGCCAGGTCGACGTCATCAAGCGGCACATCGACGACGCCACCAAGTCGGGACGCACGGTCGCGGGCGGCCCCGCGTCGGTGCGGGCCCCGTACGTCGACCCGGTGATCGTCGAGGACGTTCCCGAGGACTCCCCCGCGGTGCGCGAGGAGACGTTCGGCCCGACCATCACCGTGCGCCGCACCCGCGACGCGGCCGAGGCGCTGGAGCTGGCCAACGCCTCGGCGTACGGGCTGGGCGGCACGGTCTTCAGCCGCAACGCCCGCCGCGCGACGGAGCTGGCCCGCCGGATGCGCAGCGGCATGACGGCGATCAACTCGGTCATCTCCTTCGCCGGGGTGCCCGCCCTGCCTTTCGGCGGAATCGGCGATTCGGGTTTCGGCAGGATCCACGGGGCCGACGGACTGCGTGAGTTCGCCAGGCCCAAAGCGATCTCGCGGCAGCGCTTCGCCATGCCCGGCATGAACCTGACCTCGTTCACAAGGGGCCCCGCCGAGCTTGAGCGGCTGATCAGGCTTGTCACGTTCTTGCACGGCCGACGTAAAAGTTAATCTTCTTACCCTTTCCCAAAACGGATCATCCGACCATAATTGTGTGCTCTGGGGGCCACGATCATGTTGGACGGGTGGAATGTGAACCGGTCTTACCGGGGAATGTCTGCTGAGCAAAGGCTGGCGGACAGACGCGAGCGGCTGATGACGGCCGCGTACACGCTATACGCGAAGCCTGGTTTCGCGGCGACGACCATCGAAAGGCTGTGCTCGGAGGCACGGATCTCCAACCGCGCCTTCTACGAATGTTTCGGTGGGCGCGAGGAGCTCCTGCGGGCCTTACACGAGCGCTGCGTCGAGGAGAGCCTCGCGGTCGTCGCCAAGGCGCTGGAGGAGGCGCCCGCCTCGATCGAGGGAAGGGCCAGGGCGGGGATTCGCGCCTATATCGAATTCGCCACCGCGGACTGGCGGCGGGCCCGCATCATGCACGTCGAAGTGCGGAGATCGGGTGATGTCCTGGCCGTGTCGCGGCAGCGCGCGGTGGACGCGTTCGCGCGTCTGGTGCAGGACGCCTCGGCCGATTTCCCGCAGGCCGCCCCCGTGAATCCGCGGCTGCTGGCACTCGGTGTCGTCGGAGCGTTACAAGAGTTGCTGATCGAATGGCTCCTGTCGGAAGAGCAGCCGGAGATCGACGAGTTGGTGGCCGCGGCCGTGCACATCTTCAACCGAAGTCTCGGCGACACCTGATCGCGTCAAGAATGCCATTCCTGTTTCGCGCAATCGGACATCCGTAATCGCCATTTTGTCTTTCCGTGAAAAGAGCGGGTGACGGCTGATCGTCACCCGCTCGATATGTCACATCAGGCCACCGCGGCCGCCGGAGCCTCCACGTGCAGCACCCGATTCAGCCGGGTCACCGCGAGTATCCGCATGATCCTCGGTGGCACCCCCCGAAGAACGAGGCGGCGCTGCACGCTCAGCGCGCGCCGATGCGCGCCCACGAGCACCCCGAGCCCGGTCGCGTCGATCATCTCCAGCTTGGAGAGATCGAGGATGAGGTCACCCTCGCCAGAGTCCAGAGCCTCGTGCAGCCGCTCACGCACTCCCGCCGACGTGCCGGCGTCGAGCCGGGCGCCGATCCGCACCACCTGGGCTCTCGGATTGCCCCGGACGCGCATGCCACCTCCTCAGTCACGCGCGTAGCGTAGTCAGATGCCTTCGCCAAGCGCTCACAGGGGCCGAACCCCCCACATGACTCCCCTACCCATCTATCGGCAATGACACGACAGCATGGAGGAGGAACTCCTGGTCTTCGACCAGCCGGGCCTTCATCGTGCCGCCCACGGCGGCCAGTCGCTCGGACATCCCGGTCAGTCCGCTGCCCAGATCGTCGGCCTGCCGCCGGGCCACTCCGTCGTTGCGCACCGTCAGCTCCGCCTCCTGCTCGGTGAAGCGGATCGTGATGTCGCAGAAGGTCGCAGTGCTGTGCTTGAGCACATTGGTCACCGCCTCGCGCACGGCGTAGGCGAACACCGGGGCCACGCCCGCGGGCAGGTCGCGGTAGGGCAGACGCACCTCACAGCGGACCCCCGCCGCTTCGAGCACACCTTTCACGCTATTCAGCTCAGCGGCCAAGTCAAGCTCGCGGTAGCCCCGTACGGCCTCGCGCAGGTCCTTGAGCGCCTTCCTGGTCAGCCGGTTGACCTCGGCCATCTCCTCCTTGGCCCGGCCCGCGTCCACATCGGACAGCCGTACGGCGAGCTCGGTCTTCACGGCGATGGCCGACAACTGGTGCCCCACGAGATCGTGCAGGTCCCTGGCGAAGCGCAGCCGCTCCTCCGCCAGCGCCAGCCTGGTGTGGGCCTCCCTGCCCCGGTGCGCCTCCACGGCCAGCCGCCAGATCCACACCCAGATCCGGTTGGAGGGCGGCACGATCAGGCAGAAGACGCCGAAGGAGAGCGCGTGGTAGGCCAGCGTCTGCCAGCTGGCCGGCTCCACGTGCAGGCCCGTCAGCGCGGCCCGGACGCCCAGCGTGCCCGTCTGCCAGGGCAGGGTGCTGAGCCCCAGGCAGAGCACGAACGTGCCGATCTGCAGCAGCCGGACCGCACTCTTGGGGATCTCCAGCGTGGCCACGCCCAGCCAGCACAGCGCCACGAAGCCCCAGCCGAACGGATCGGCCCCGCCGAGGCCGGTCGCGATCACGGCGAAGACCGCCGCCACCGCCACCTGCTTGGTGGGGTAGTGACGGCGGTCCAGGATCAGGCGCATGATGCGGGTGCAGAGCCAGGTGAAGCAGACAGCGGCGACCAGCGCGGGCCCGATCCGCCACCATCCGTCGAACCGGCCCGCCCCGAGGGGGGCCAGGACGGAGATGGCGATCAGGACCCACATGGCGACGAAGTTGACGACCAGCACCTTCCAGGTCGTCCGCCGCGCCTGCTCGATCGTGTCCATCTACCGGCTACGCAGCACGTCGCCGAGTTTCAGCCGAGCCCCCGTCCGCAGCACGGCCCGCTCGTACACCTTGGCGCCGAAGGCCAGCGCCGCCAGCACGCCCAGCACCATCGCGGCCATCGACAGGCCCACCTGCCACATCGGCACCTCCGTCGCCGCCATCCGCACCGGCATGACCATGGAGGAGAACGGCGGGATGTACGAGATGACCGTGGCCAGCGTACCCGTGGGATCGTTCGTGGCATAGAAGCTGACGAAGTAGGTGCCCATGATGACCATGGTGAGCGGCGTCAGGACGCTGTTCACCTCCTCCTGGCGCGAGACCAGCGAGGCGAAGGCCGCCGCCAGCGTGGCGAAGAAGGCATAGCCGAGCACGAACCAGCCCAGCACCGCCGCCACCAGCCCGGGGATGCCGGGCGGGAACTCGGCGGCCAGCCCCGAGGCCATCGCCGCGCCGAGCCCGACCCCCAGGATCACGACCAGGTTGATCAGGCCGAGCACGCCCAGGCCGACGATCTTGCCGCCGAGCAGCTGCCACGGCCGTACGGAGGAGAGCAGGATCTCCACGATCCGGCTGCCCTTCTCCTCGACCACGCCCATGGCGACCATCACGACCTGTCCGATGATCAGCATGAAGAGCACCAGGACGAGCACGGTGGCGATGCCCTTGCGGGCCGATTCGTACCGGGTGTCGGCCCCCACCGACTGCATCTCCAGCGGCGGGATGGCCACGCCGGCCGCGCCGAGCTTGAACTCCCGGTTCACGCTCTGCATGAGCACGCCCAGCTGGGTGTCGATCTCGCCGTCCGTGAGCACCCTGGCGCCGTCGACCAGCGCCGCGTCCACATCTCCGTCCAGCACGGCCTGCTTGGCGGCCGGCTCGTCGGCGAACTTGCGCCACTCGAACTCGATGTCGGGCGCGGCGGTGTGCAGCGGCAGCTGCTGGGAGTTGACCAGACCGATCTTGTAGACGTCGCCGTCCCCGCCCAGCAGCTTGGGGGCGAAGGAGAGCGCCGCGACCAGCAGGCCCGTGACGATCAGGCCGATGACGAACGCCTTCGTCCTGACCTGGGTGGCCACCTCGCGGCGCGCCACCAGCAACAATCCGTTCACGCCACGGCCTCCTTGAAGATCTCGGTGAGGGTCGGCTGCTCGACGCCGAAGTGCTCGACCCGCCCGGCCTTCACGGCGCGGCGCAGGATCTCCTGGTCGTCGCCGCCGGCCGTACGCAGGGTGTGGCGGTCGCCGTCCACGGTGACCGTGCCGGGCAGGCCGTCGGCCCAGCCGGGGGCCGGGTCGCGGACGACCACGCGCAGCATGTTGCTCTCGGCGGCGCGCAGGTTCTCCACCGTGCCGGTGGCCACCATCCGGCCGGCCGAGACGATGCCGACGGAGTCGCACAGCCGCTCGACGAGTTCGAGCTGGTGACTGGAGAAGATCACCGGCACGCCGCCCCTGCACCGCTCCTGCAGCACCGTTGCCAGCGCGTCCACCGCGATCGGGTCCAGCCCGGAGAACGGCTCGTCCAGGATGAGCACCTCGGGGTCGTGCACCAGCGCCACGGCGAGCTGCACGCGCTGCTGGTTGCCCAGCGACAGCGCCTGCACGGTCTCGCCCCTGCGCTCGGTGAGGCCGAGCCGCTCCAGCAGGTCGTCGGTGGCCTTCTTGGCGACCGGGATGGCCATGCCGTGCAGGCGGCCGAAGTACTCGATCTGCTCGGCGACCCGCATCTTCTGGTACAGGCCGCGCTCTTCCGGCATGTAGCCGAACCGCTGGCGATCGTCGTACGTGAGGGGCCTGCCCCGCCAGCTCACCGAGCCGGAGTCCGCCTGGAGCACGCCCATCACGATGCGCATCGTCGTGGTCTTGCCCGCGCCGTTCGCGCCGACGAAGCCGTACATCTCGCCTGGCTTCACGGTGAACCCGATCCCGTCGAGGGCGAGCTTGCCGCCGGGGGTGTCGGGGCCGCCCGCGAAACGTTTGCGCAGCTCGTTGATCTCGAGCATCAGGTCATCTCCTTCATCATGGGTCCATAGTGGCTTTCGCGGTGTTCGGCCTGGTAGTCGTGGAAATCATCCGCCCGATATGGATCTCGCGTCCGATCACGATGACATTTGTCATCTCGCGCCCATCCCCACAGGCAGGACGCCCTCTCACGGCCTGGCGCCATCGCGGGCAGGACACCGGCGCGGGCCGTCAGCGGGAGCCGCCGGCGGGGGCCGTTACGCTGTGGCCATGACGCGCGCCGACAAGGACAAACCGGTCGTCCTCTCCAAGATCTACACCCGGGCCGGTGACGACGGCACCACAGGGCTGGTCGACGGGAGCCGCACCGCGAAGACCGATCCCCGGCTGGCCGCCTACGCGGACGTGGAGGAGGCCAACGCCCACCTCGGCCTGGCGCTCGCGCACGGCACGCTGCCGGCCCACCTCGTGGCGGTGCTGATCCGGGTGCAGAACGAACTCTTCGACGTCGGGGCCGATCTCGCCACGCCGGTCGTCCAGAATCCCGAGTTCCCGCCGCTGCGGGTGGAGCCGTCGTACATCGAGTGGCTGGAAGAGCAGTGCGACCGCCTCAACGCGGACCTCAAGCCGCTGCGGAGCTTCATCCTGCCGGGCGGCGACCCCGCCACGGCGGCGCTGCATGTGGCCCGCGTGACCGTGCGCAGGGCCGAGCGTACGGCCTGGGCGGCTCTGCAGGCCCACGACGACGTCAACCCGCTGACCGCGAAATACCTCAATCGCCTGTCGGACCTGCTCTTCATCGCCTGCCGCGTGGCCCACGCCGGCGACGAGATCCTCTGGAAGCCCGGCGGCACCCGCTGATCGAGGTGGCGCCCGGTCGTTACGCGACGTCGAGGTAGGCGCTGGGCGGGGCGGACTCCAGCCAGGCCAGGAAGCCGGTGAGCGCGTCGGCGCTCATCGCGAGGGAGATGCCCCGCGTGCTGCCCCCGCAGTCGACCGCGTAGAGGCCGCCGTCGATCTCACGACGGGCGGAAACGACGAGGCCGCGCCTCGCGATAGCGTGGCGCGGCCTCAGTCGGACGCCCAGGAGCGGAATCCAGTGGAGCTCCCCGTCGGCGTAGCGGGCTATCCCGCTCTGCCATCCGTGCTCCGCTACGCGCAGGCGACAGGGTACGCTCCCGCGCGAGCGCGTCAGCATGACGGCGCGCAACACGACGAGGGCGGCCAGCAGCACCACGAGAATCACAACCGTCGCTACCATGCCGCCCCCCTGAGCCCTGCTTACCTGTATTAAACCTCTTCGCCCGCCGCGCGCAGACGTGCCCTGGCACGCTTGGCCTCGACAGCCGCGTCGGCGTCCTCCTGGTCGGCCTCGATCGAGGCCTGGGCCCGGTCGAGAGCGTCACGGGCCGCCGCGACGTCCACCTCGGAACCGAGCTCGGCCACCTCGGCCAGCACGGAGACCTCGTCGTCGGCGACGGAGATGAAACCCCCGTGCACCGCGGCGACCAGCTCCTGCTCGCCTTCCCGCTTCACGCGAAGCACGCCGCCCTCGACGAGGACGCCGAGAACAGGTGCGTGTTGCGGCATAATACCGATCTCGCCGTCCACGGTCTTGGCAATCACCATGTCGGCCTCGCCCGACCAGATCTCACGCTCGGGTGAGACAACCCCTACGCGTAGCTTCGCCACCTTTGTAGGTTCCTTTCCGATCAGATGGCGGCGCGGGCTCCGGGAAGCCCGCGCCGCCACCGTGGGCGATTAGCGGCGCTCGAGTTCCTTGGCCTTGGCGATGGCCTGCTCGATGCCACCGACCATGAAGAACGCCTGCTCGGGCAGGTGGTCGTACTCCCCGGCGCACAGGCCCTTGAACGAGGCGATGGTCTCGTCCAGCGGCACGGTCTCACCCGGCTGACCGGTGAAGGCCTCGGCCGCGTACATCGGGTGCGACAGGAAGCGCTCGATGCGGCGGGCCCGCTGCACGGTGACCTTGTCCTCTTCGGACAGCTCGTCGATACCGAGGATCGCGATGATGTCCTGGAGCTCGCGGTACTTCTGCAGGATCCGCTTGGTCTCCTGGGCCACCCGGTAGTGCTCCTCGCCGACGATCTGCGGGTCGAGGATCCGGGAGGAGGAGTCGAGCGGGTCCACCGCGGGGTAGATGCCCTTCTCCGAGATCGGCCGCGAAAGCACGGTCTGCGCGTCGAGGTGCGCGAACGCGTTGTGCGGCGCCGGGTCGGTGATGTCGTCGGCGGGCACGTAGATCGCCTGCATGGAGGTGATCGAGTGACCGCGCGTCGAGGTGATGCGCTCCTGGAGCACACCCATCTCGTCGGCCAGCGTGGGCTGGTAACCCACGGCGGACGGCATACGGCCGAGCAGGGTCGAGACCTCGGAACCTGCCTGGGTGAAGCGGAAGATGTTGTCGATGAACAGCAGCACGTCCTGCTTCTGCACGTCGCGGAAGTATTCCGCCATCGTCAGCGCCGACAGGGCGACCCGCAGCCGGGTGCCCGGCGGCTCGTCCATCTGGCCGAAGACGAGCGCGGTGTCCTTGAGGACGTCCGCCTCCTCCATCTCCAGCCAGAGGTCGTTGCCCTCACGGGTGCGCTCGCCCACACCGGCGAAGCACGAGGTGCCACCGAAGTTACGGGCGACCCGGCGGATCATCTCCTGGATGAGGACGGTCTTGCCGACGCCGGCGCCGCCGAACAGGCCGATCTTCCCACCCTGCACGTACGGGGTGAGCAGGTCGATGACCTTGATGCCGGTGACCAGCAGCTCGGTGCGCGACTCGAGCTGGTCGAAGGCCGGGGACGGACGGTGGATACCCCACCGCTCCTCGATCTTCAGCGACGAGGTCGGCACGTCGAGCGTCTCGCCCAGCGCGTTCCACACGTGGCCCTTGACGACGTCGCCGACCGGCACCGAGATCGGCGCGCCGGTGTCGGTGACCGCCTGGCCGCGGACCAGGCCGTCGGTGGGCTGCATGGAGATGGCGCGGACGATGTTGTCACCCAGGTGCTGGGCGACCTCGAGGGTCAGCGCCTTGGTCTCGCCGCCGAGGGTCACCTCGACCTTGAGCGCGTTATAGATGTCGGGCATCGCCTCGACGGGGAACTCCACGTCGACGACGGCGCCGGTGACTCGGGCCACGCGGCCAGTGCCGGCCGCGGCGGCTTCTACAGTTTCAACAGCCTCTGCAGTCATTTCACTCTTTCCCCGCTGCGGCGTCAGCGAGCGCGTTGGCGCCACCGACGATCTCGCTGATTTCCTGGGTGATCTCGGCCTGGCGAGCCTGGTTCATCTGCTGGGTGAGCACCCGCATCAGCTCGTTGGCGTTGTCGGTCGCGGACTTCATCGCGCGCCGCCGCGCGGCCTCCTCGGAGGCCGCGGACTGGAGCAGCGCGGTGAAGATGCGCGACTCCACGTAACGCGGGAGCAGCGACTCCAGCACGTCGCCCGCGGTCGGCTCGAACTCGAAGTACGGCGGGATCGCGGTGGACTCCGACGCCTCGGTCTCCTCGACCTCCAGCGGCAGGACCCGCTTGACCACGACGTTCTGCGTGAGCATCGAGACGAACTCGGTCGAGACGATGTGGATCTCGTCGATGCCGTTGTCGTCCTTGAACGAGTCGATCAGCGTGTTCGCGATCTCCTTGGCGTCGGCGTAGGCCGGCTTGCGCGAGAACCCGACCCAGTTGCCGCCCATCTCCCGGTTGCGGAAGGTGTGCCAGGTGACACCCTTGCGCCCGGTGACGAACGGCACCACGTCGAGCCCGCGGCTCTCCAGCAGGCCGCGCAGGGCCTCGGCCTCGCGCAGCACGTTGGCGTTGAAGCCGCCGCAGAACCCGCTGTCGCTGGTGACGACGAGGACGCCCGCCTTGGCGGGGTTCTCCTTCGCCACGGTCAGCGGATGGTCGACGCTCGCGGCGTTGCTGACGACGCCCGTGACGGCGCGAGTGATCTCACGCTCGTACGGCAGCGCCGCCTGCATCCGCTGCTGCGCCCTCACGATCCGTGAAGAGGCGATGAGCTCCTGGGCGCGCGTGATCTTCGCGGTCGACTTGACCGAGCTGATCCGCCGCCGCAGCAGCCTTAGCTGGGCACCCATGTCCTACTTCTTCTCCGCCGGCCGGACGACCTTCTTGATCTTCTCCTGGCCCACCTCGCCGGCGGCCAGCGGCTCGACCGGCTCGTCCTTGACCAGCAGCTCGCCCGAAGAGGTGGTGAAGCCCTTCTTGAACTCCGTGATGGCGTCCTTCAGAGCGGTCACCGTGTCGTCGACCAGTTCCCTGGTCTCACGGATGGTGTCGAAGATGCCCTTGTGCGAGGACTGGATGTAGTCCAGGAACTCGGTCTCGAAGCGGCGGACGTCCTCGATCGGCACGTCGTCCAGCTCGCCCGTGGTGCCCGCCCAGATGGAGGCCACCTCGCGCTCCAGCGAGAACGGGCTGTACTGGGCCTGCTTGAGCAGCTCGACCAGCCGCTGACCGCGCTCGAGCTGAGCCTTGGAGGCGGCGTCCAGGTCGGAGGCGAAGGACGCGAACGCTTCGAGGTCGCGGTACTGCGACAGCGACAGCCGCAGCGTGCCCGCGACCTTCCGCATGGCCTTGGCCTGGGCGGAACCACCGACTCGCGACACCGAGACGCCGACGTTGATCGCGGGGCGCACACCGGCGTTGAACAGGTCGGTCTCAAGGAAGACCTGGCCGTCGGTGATGGAGATGACGTTGGTCGGAATGAAGGCCGAGACGTCGTTGCCCTTGGTCTCGATGATCGGCAGACCGGTCATCGAGCCACCGCCCATGTCGTCGGAGAGCTTGGCGCAGCGCTCCAGCAGCCGGGAGTGGAGGTAGAAGACGTCGCCGGGGAAGGCCTCACGGCCCGGCGGGCGGCGCAGCAGCAGCGAGACGGCGCGGTAGGCGTCCGCTTGCTTGGTCAGGTCGTCGAAGACGATCAGGACGTGCTTGCCCTGATACATCCAGTGCTGACCGATCGCCGAGCCGGCGTAAGGAGCGATGTACTTGAAGCCCGCGGCCTCGGACGCGGGAGCGGCGACGATGGTGGTGTATTCCATCGCGCCGGCCTCCTCCAGGCGGGCGCGCACCTGCGCGACGGTCGAGCCCTTCTGGCCGACCGCGACGTAGACGCAGCGGACCTGCTTGGCGGGGTCGCCGGAGGCCCAGTTTTCGCGCTGGTTGAGGATGGTGTCCACGGCGATCGCGGTCTTGCCGGTGCCGCGGTCGCCGATGATCAGCTGGCGCTGACCGCGGCCGATCGCCGTCATGGCGTCGATCGCCTTGATGCCTGTGGCCAGCGACTCCTTCACGGGCTGGCGCTGGACGACCGTGGGGGCCTGAAGCTCGAGGGCACGCGTGGCCTCGGCCTCGATGGCTCCCTTGCCGTCGAGCGGGTTGCCCAGGGGGTCGACCACGCGGCCGAGGAAGTTGTCGCCGACGGGCACGGACAGGACCTCGCCCGTCCTGCGGACCGTCTGGCCCTCCTCGATGCCGCTGAACTCACCCAGGATGACGACACCGATCTCGCGGGTGTCGAGGTTGAGTGCCAGGCCGCGCGTGCCGTTCTCGAACTCAAGCAGTTCGTTCGCCATCGCCGAGGGAAGGCCGGAGACATGGGCGATGCCGTCGCCGGCGTCGACGACGGTCCCGATCTCCTCGCGCGCGGCGCCTTCCGGTTCGTACGCCTGGACGAAGCGCTCAAGCGCGTCCCGGATCTCGTCCGGCCGGATCGTAAGCTCCGCCATCTCTACTCTGTCTCCCTCTTCGCCTAGCCGGCCAACCGGCGGCGGACTTCTTCGATTCGTCCCACGATTGTGGTGTCGATGATCTCGTCGCCGATGCGGACCGAGAACCCACCGAGCACTCGCTTGTCCACCTCGACATTCAGGTGCACGTCACGCCCGTAAGAGGAGCTCAGCCACGTCACCAGGCGCGCCTTCTGCGCCTCGGTCAGCTCGACCGCGCTGCGCACCACCGCCACGAGGCGCTGGCGCTGCTGGGCCACGAGCTGGCCGACCTCTTCCAGGCCTGTCTCCAGGCTACGCCCGCGCGGGTGCACAACCAGCTGCGCGATCAGGCGCAGGCTGGACTGGGCCACCTTGCCCTCGAGCAGGCCGCGCAGCAGTTCGCGCTTGCCCTCCTCGGGAGCGGCCGCGTCGGCGAGCGCGCGACGCAGTTCGGGGTTGCCGGCGACGATGCGGCCGAAGCGGAAGAGCTCGTCCTCCACGTCGTCGAGCCTGCCCTGGCCCTCGGCCTCCGCCGCCGCGGCGACGACACCGAGCCGTTCGAGCACGTCGGCCAGGTCACCGGCCCGCGACCACTTCGCCGAGACCGCGGCCTCGGTGGTGGCCAGGGCCGCCGCGCCGACCTTGCCGTCGAGCAGGTTGCCGACGACGCGCGCCTTCTGCTCGGCCGGCCTGGCCGGGTCGGACAGGGCGCGGCGCAGGCCGTGCTCGCGGTCGAGCAGATCCGCGACCGCGAACAGCTCGTCGGAGAGCGCACCGAGGTCGGCACTACCGGCGACCGCGTTGAAGCGCTCTTCGACGTCGGCCAGCGAGGCCCTGCTCAGACCGCGCATCAGCGCACCGCCTGCGCGTTCGAGCTCTCCAGCTCGTCGAGGAACCTGTCGACGATGCGGCTCTGACGAGCCTCGTCCTCAAGGGACTCGCCGACGATGCGGCCGGCCAGGTCGGTCGACAGGCGGCCGATCTCCGTGCGGAGCTGGGCGAAGGCCGCCTGGCGGTCCGCCTCGATCTGCGCGTGCGCGGCCTCGACGAGGCGGCGGGCCTCGGCCTGGGCCTCCTCGCGCAGCTCGGCCTTGACCTGCGCGGCCTGCTCGCGAGCCTCCTCGCGCAGCCTGGCGGCGTCGCGACGGGCCTCTTCGAGCTGCTCGGTGTAGCGCTTCTGCAGGGCCTGGGCCTCCGCCTGCGCCTCCTCCGCCCTCTTGATGCCGCCCTCGATGGCGTCGGTGCGCTCGGCCAGCGTCTTCTGGATCCGCGGGACGAGCATCCGGCCGACGACGAAGAAGACGACGGCGAACGCGAAGATACCGACGACCAGCTCGTACGTGTGCGGGATGAGCGGGTTGCTTGCGTGCTCCTCCGGCGCGGCGAGAAGCCTAGCTGCCATGGATGTCATGAGTGCAGCCTTTCGTCAGAAGGGCGGTCTATCAGATGCCCTGGAAGATGAACGGCGCGACGAGGCCGATCAGGGCGAGGGCCTCGGTGAGGACGAAGCCGAGGAGCATGTTCTGGCGGATCAGGCCGTAAGCCTCCGGCTGGCGGGCGATGGCCTGCACGCCCTGACCGAAGATGATGCCGACGCCGATGCCGGGGCCGATGGCGGCGAGACCGTAACCGATGGCGGTGACGTTGCCGGAGACCTCAGCGAGAACGCTCATTGCTGTTATTCCTTTACTGGACGGCCGGCGACTCGGGTGTCACCGGTCATGGATATTCCGGTATGTGGATCTCAGTGCTCTGCGTGCAGCGAGCCGCCGATGTACATCGCGGCCAGCATCGCGAACAGGAATGCCTGCAGGAACTGGATGAACATCTCGAAACCCGTGAGGATGATGGTCATCACCACGCCGACGACACCGATCGGGGCGCCCAGCGGCGAGAGCTTTTCGAAGAGGAACCAGAAGCCGACCATGCTGAAGAACGCCAGCAGCATGTGCCCGGCGAACATGTTGGCGAACAGTCGGACCGCGTGCGTGAACGGCGCGATGATCAGGTTCGACAGGAACTCGATCGGCGACAGCAGCAGGTAGATCGGCTTCGGCAGCCCGGGGGGGAACATCATGTTCTTGAAGTAGCCCCAGGGACCCTGGTGCTTCATGCCGAGGTAGACCTTGAGCACGTAGATCACGATCGCGAGCACGGCGGGGAAGGCGATGTGCGAGGCCACCGGGAACTGCAGCAGCGGGATGACGCCCATCAGGTTCCAGACCAGGACCGTGAAGAACAGCGTCACCAGCAGGCCCATCCACCGGTCTGCGTCCTTGCCCAGGAAGGGCCGGGCGACCTGGTCGCGGACGAACATGTAGCCGTACTCGACGACGTTCTGCACACCCCTCGGGACGACCTTGGGGCTGGCGAACGCGGCCCAGCACAGGCCGATCACGAACACTCCGCTGAGCAGCGCGAGCAGGACCGGCTTGGTGAACCATTCGACCCCGGGAATGATGGGGGGCAGGTTGAACAGCTCTTCAGGCGTAGGCGCCCCGAACTGGTCGGCTGGTGGAGCGAGGACCGTCAGCGCGTTCACGCGGCGTTCCCTTCAACGTCGTAGTGATTCACAAGGGTTTCCTCAGCGAAGCGATCGCTGCGTCGGGCTAGCGACCGGACTTCCGGTAGGCCAGATAGCCACCGAGCACGACCCCCAGGACGACGCCTATGGGGAAGAACGCGGACATGTCCAACCAGCGGTCCAGCAACCAGCCGAGACCGCCGTAGAAAGCCATCCCTGCGAGCAGATAGCTGGGGACTGACCACATGGCGTCGGCGAAGTCGCGACCGTCTTCTTCCGGTCGGCGTTCCTGTGCGCTCATCGCGGCCCCGACGATAGCAGGCGAGTGGAGGACTAGTCATATCGGACCCCGTCCGGGAACCGGAGTCATGAGTCGCCCTTGCCGGGGACCCGACCCTCGGGGTCGACGTAAAGCATCTTCGTCTTGACGAAAGCGCGCACTTCGAAGGCGGTCCACACCAGCGTGCAGACCACGACCGTCCAGGCGAAAGCCCTGGAGTTCCAGGCCGTGGTGTCGCCGAAGGCGCTCAGCACGAGCATGATGACGACGACCTTGACCAGATAGCTGAGCATCGCGGCGATCGCCATCATCTGCGGGGAGACACGGGCGGCGTACGACACCGCGACCACGCTGATGCTGAAGAAGATCCCGACGAGCAGAGCGCCGATGGCCGCGCCGAGCGCTCCCTTGCCACCTGCCGCCAGCAGCGCCACGACCACGGCGACCACTCCGACCGCCAGGGTCGGGATCGCGGCGCTCTTGAGTACGCGCACGTCGTTGGCCTGCATCAAAGCTCCATCAGCAAGTTATCAAGCGAGCGTTTGCTACCCCCAGAACCGGTACGTCTGGAGTCCCTGCTCGTGAAAGATATCACAAGCTCACGGAAGACCGCTTTTACCTGCCGTTTCTAGTTCGCGATCAAGAACGGCTCGGAAAGGCGGGAATGACCGGATTGCCGTCGGCCGTCGCCCGCGGCGCGGACGGGCCGCCCTCCGGCGGCGGCGGCTGCTGTCTGACCTGGGCCTCCGGCACGATCGGCGGCATCGGCCCGGTCGGCGGGCCGTCGTCGTCCTCGGGCTGCTTGCCTCTCGGCGCCGAGTGGGACCCGCCCCTGCCCCGCCAGCGCGGGGCGGCCATCAGCACGAGCACGGCCACCGCGAGGATGATGACCACCGGGAACATCAATACCGGCACACCCTGGCGGGACATCAGCACCACGCCGAAGGCGAACAGGAACGCCCACGCGTACATGATCAGCACCGACTGGCGCATCGAGTGGCCGATGTCGAGCAGCCGGTGGTGCAGGTGGCCGCGGTCGGGCGCGAACGGCGACAGGCCCTGCGAGGTGCGCCGCACCACGGCGGTGATCAGGTCGATCAGCGGCAGCACCAGCACCGCGGCGGGCAGCATCAGCGGGAGCAGCACGGGGACCTTGTTCATGTCCTCGATGGCGGCCGGGTCGAGCGGGGTCACGGTGACGATCGAGGAGGCCAGCACGAGGCCGATCAGCATCGCGCCGGTGTCGCCCATGAAGATCTTCGCCGGATGGAAGTTGTGCGGCAGGAAGCCCAGGCAGGTGCCGATCAGCACGGCGGCGATGGCGGCGGTCGTGGTGATGTTGCCGACGCTCATGCTCTGCGCCAGGAAGATCGAGTAGGCCCAGGTGGCCATGGCCGCGATGCAGACGATCCCGGCGGCGAGCCCGTCGAGGCCGTCGACGAAGTTGACCGCGTTGATGGTCACCACCACGACCAGGATCGTGATGATCGTGCTGAGCGTGTAGTCGAGGCTGGTCGAGCCGCCCCAGTCCTTCGGCAGCGGGATGTAGAGCAGGCGCAGGTTGAAGGAGACCAGCACCCCGGCCGCCGCGATCTGGCCCCCGAGCTTGATGAAGGCGTCCATGCCCCACCAGTCGTCGAGGAACCCGGTCACCGTGATGAGCCCGCCCGCGACGATGAGCGCCGTGACCGCGTTGGCCTCGGACTCGGCCAGCGCCTGGCCGGTATGGGTGAGCTGGCTCGCCGTCAGCAAGCCCACCACCAGCCCGCCGTACATCGCAAGCCCGCCGAGCCTGGGCGTCGGCGTGGTGTGCACGTCGCGCTCGCGAACCTCGGGCATGGCGCCGATACGGATGGCGAAGCGGCGCACCAGCGGGACCAGGAGGTAGGTCACCGCCGCTGAGATGAGCGCCATGAAGAGGTATTCGCGCACGTACCTAGTTTCCCGGATGCTCCGGCCGACTGTGACCGGAAAACGACACAGACCCTCTTAAAATTCGCTCAGATATGGCTGATGGATGGCGAGAAGCGCCGCCACTCTTGCCCTTACCTCCCCTGCGCCAGCCGGTTCCAGCACCGCCCGCGCCACCAGGGCGCCCACCTCTTTCAGATCTTGGGGCCCCATCCCCTGCGTGGTCACGCACGGGGTGCCGACCCGGATCCCCGAGGTGACGGCCGCGGGCTCGGGATCGTACGGGATCACGTTGCGGTTGAGCGTGATGCCCGCCGCCGCGCACCTGCGCTCGGCCTCGGCCCCCGACACCCCCACCCCACGCAGGTCGATCAGCGCCAGGTGGGTGTCCGTGCCACCGGACACCGCGCGCATCCCCCGCACCGCCAGCGCCTCCGTCAGCGCCTGCGCGTTCACGATCACCTGCCTGGCGTAGCCGGCGAACTCCGGCCGCATCGCCTCCCCGAACGCCACCGCCTTGGCCGCCACCACGTGCATCAGCGGCCCGCCCTGCACGAACGGGAACACCGCCCGGTCGATCCGCCTGGCCAGCTCCTCCGTGCACAGGATGGCGCCGCCGCGCGGCCCGCGCAGCGCCTTGTGCGTGGTGAACGTCACAACATCCGCGTACGGGACCGCCGACGGGATCGCGCCGCCCGCCATCAGCCCGATCGGATGCGCCACGTCGGCCAGCAACCAGGCCCCCACCTCGTCCGCGATGCCGCGAAACGTCGAATAGTCGATGAGCCTCGGGTACGCGGTCGCGCCGCACACGATGAGCTTCGGCTGGTGGCGCAGGGCCAGGTCGCGCACCTCGTCGTAGTCGATGAGTTCGGTGTCGCGACGCACGCCGTACGAC
Source organism: Nonomuraea maheshkhaliensis (assembly GCF_039529435.1). Taxonomy (NCBI): domain Bacteria; kingdom Bacillati; phylum Actinomycetota; class Actinomycetes; order Streptosporangiales; family Streptosporangiaceae; genus Nonomuraea; species Nonomuraea maheshkhaliensis. Next base: position 77,258 of record NZ_BAAAMU010000022.1, on the reverse strand, counting down.
ACGACGTCGAACCATCTTCCCGAGAAATTCACCTTCGAGCCGTGGGTGAGGTGGCCGCCGTGCGGGAGCGCCATGGCCAGCATCGTGTCGCCGGGCTGCAGCAGGGCTGCGTAGGCGGCCAGGTTCGCCGAGGCGCCCGAATGGGGCTGCACGTTGGCGTGCTCGGCCCCGAACAGCTCACGCGCCCGGTCGATCGCCAGCCGCTCGGCCCGGTCGACGACCTCGCAGCCGCCGTAGTAGCGCCGGCCCGGGTAGCCCTCGGCGTACTTGTTGGTCAGGGTGGAGCCCAGGGCGGCCATGACGGCCGGCGAGGTGAAGTTCTCGCTCGCGATCAGCTGGATGCCGCCGCGTACCCGGTCGAGCTCGTCGATCAGGATCCGGGCGATCTCGGGATCCCGCTTCCGCAGCATCCCGAAGTCCGGACCGTAGTAGGGCTCCGTACCCATTTCCCCACTGTACGACCGTATGTCCGTTTCTCCCATACATCGGTCATGCCCGGAAATTTCATCTCATGCCGTTCTATGGCCGCTCTCTTGCCGGACAGGGCTGGTCTCTGACCAGGCTCGGACCGGGATCCGATCGGGATCGGCCGGGATCGAGCCGGATCCGGGCACGGTGGGACACGGGACGGGCGCGGCACAGGCGCGGGCCGAACCCAGGCGGGCTCGGGCCGCTCTCAGGCCGGTTCAACGCCGGCCGCGCGCAGGTCCCATGCGGCCCTCACACAGCCACACCCGGGTCCCAGACGTGCCTCACGCCGGGAAGGCGTGTGGTGCGTCCGCCCTGGCCCGCACCCATCGCGGCGTACCGGCGGCCTCGTCGCTGATCGCCGTGAGCACCGAATGGCGGTAGAGAGACAGCCTCGTCCGCCACTCGCGCATCTCCTTGACGTAACGCTCGCCCACCGGGGCGTCCCACGTCTGGGGGTTGCTGGCCAGGCCGTACGCCTTGTCGAGGGCCGCTCTGAGGGCGTTGAGCTCGGGCAGCACGGCCTTCCATGCCACGACCAGGCGCTCGTAGTCGGGATTGAAGTACTGAGGGGCCGCCAGCGGGCCACCGGGCGGTGTCTCGCCGGGGCCCTGCTCCTTGGGCGCGGGTGGGTCGGCGTACATCACGAGCTCCTTTCCGGCCGGCCCGGACCGACCTCACCCGGCGGACCGTCCGGCCTGATGTCCTCGGGGGCCCACTCGCCCTTGCCGTACTCGCCCGGCGGGATCTGCACGGACGGCATCTCCTGGGGCGGAATGTCACGGTGGTCCTCGATCACGGTCCTGAGCGCGTCGAGATCGAGCGGCGCCGCCTCGGCCGACACGACGTCACTGCCGTCATTCGCCCACGCGCTGACCTGGGTGGCCGTGGTGTCGGGCTCGGTCCGCACGTCGTAGGCGATCGGCGATTCCCGAACGGGACTCCCGGCCGCCTGTCCGGGCGTCTCTCCGGGTCCGATGCCATACACGGCCGCACCGTCACCGGCCCTCAGCCCCGGCCCGGCATCCGCCTTCTCACCCGGTCCAATGCCATACGCCGCTGTACCGTCACCCGCCCTCAGCCCCGGCCCGGCATCCGCCTTCTCACCCGGCCCGATGCCGTACACCGCTGTACCGTCACCTGCCCTTTCACCCACTCCTGTGCCGTGCACGACCGCACCGTCACCGGTCCTTTCGCCTGGTCCGACGCCGTACACCGCCGCACTGTCGCCCGCCCGGACACCGCCGGTCCTGGAGTCGGGCTCCGTCGCCGTCCCTGCGCCACCGGTCGGCGAGCCGCCGGGGGGATCGACGGACGGGTTGGTCGGTGGGATCGTGACCGGCCGATCCTGGCCGCCTGTGCCACGATCGGCCGTGCCCTGGCCACCCGTTCCCCGGTCACCTGCGCCCCGATCACCAGTTCCACGCTCGCCTGTGCCGCGGTCGCCGGTTCCCTGGCCGTCTCCAGTGCCCTGGCCAGGTCGATCTCCCGTCGGGCGGTCAGGGGTGGTGTCCTTGCCCGGCTCACATTCCTTGCCGGTCCCCGTACCGCGTGGGTCGTCGGTCGGGGCGGGGGTGCCCGAGCCACCTGACGTCGTGCCGTCTCCCGAGGGAGAGCCGTGACCCGAGGCCGGGCCACCGCGCCGGCCCGTGTCCTCCGACGAGGAGGCGCCACCGTGGGAGGCATCCGTCGATCTGGAGCCACCGTCATAGCCGGCGTCCCCTGATGCGGAACCACCGCCATAGGTCGTCGTGTCCGCTGTTGCGGAGCCGCCGCCGTAGGACGTCGCCGCCGAGTTGGCACCGCCGCCGTAGGAGGTGTCCGTCGTGGTGGGAGTGCCGCCCACGGTCGTGTTCGTCGTGGTGGAAGTGTCCGTTGAGGGGGTGTCTCTTGGGGGGAGAGGCACTGATTCGCTGCCCGCGTTCGGTCTGCCGGCGTCGATCGAGCCGGGCGGGCCGTCCGGTCGGATGGTGCGTTCCGACCACTCGCCCTTGCCGTACTCGCCGGCCGGGATCTCCACGCTCGGCATGTCCTGTGGCGCGATGTCCCGGTGGTTCTCGATCACCGTTCTCAGCGCGTCCAGGTTCGGTGGGTTCGCTTCGGCGGAGACCACGTCGCTGCCGTCGTTGGCGTACCCGCTGACATTCGTGACGTCGGGGCGGTCGGGCGACACCTTCGGCATGTCGGCCGGTTGGACGTCGCGGGAGTTCTCGAGCATGTCCTCGATCGCCGCGGCCGTGGGCGGGTCGAGCGGCACCTGCAGCACCTTGACCCCGTCGACCACCACGACCTGCGGTTTGGTGGCCTCCTGGCCGTCCCCGACGGGAGTGCCCGTCACACCACCACCGGCCTCGCCGCCGGTGCCCTGCCCGGTGTCACCACCTTGACCGACGCCATCATCCCGGCCTGCTCCGGTGTCACCGTCCTGGCCGGTTCCAGTGTGACCGTCCTGGCCGACGCCGCCATCCCGGCCGGTTCCACCGTCCTGACCGGTTCCGGTGCCCTGGCCGGTCCCACCGGTGCCGTCGCCTTGGCCGATCCCGGTGCCCTGGCCCATGCCATCGCCCTGGCCGACGCCGTCACCTCTGCCGACGCCTTCGCCTTGACCTGCGCCGTCGCCTTGGCCGACTCCCGTGCCTTGACCCGTTTCGGTGCCTTTGCCGGTTTCGCAGTCCTGGCCGGTGCCTGTGCCTTGGCCTGTCCCGCCGTCCTGGCCGGTACCCGTTCCAGTTCCCGTTCCCTGGTCGGATCCCGCACCCTGGCCGCCGCCTACCCCCTGGCCTGCGCCGTCGTCCCGCCCGGTGCCCCTGCCCTGACCCGCGTCGTCGCCCTGGCCGACTCCCGTGCCCTGGCCCGTTCCCGTGTCCTTGCCAGTGCCGCGATCCTGGCCCGTCCCTCGATCCTGGCCGGTCCCCGCGTCGTCGCAGGTCTTCCCGTCGGAATCGCCTCTCCGGTCGGCACCCGTGCTTCCGTCAGCGCCCGTCTTGCCGTCGGTGCCGGTCTTGCCATCCGCGTCAGGCTTCCCGTCCGCGCCGGTGCCCGTCTTCCCGTCCGTACCGGTACCGGTCTTGCCGTCCGGGTCAGCCCCGTTCCTACCATCGGTGCCGGTCTTACCGTCCGTGCCGGTCTTTCCGTCCGGGTCGGCGCCAGTCCTACCCTCCGTGCCGGTCTTGCCGTCTGTACGGGTACCGGTCTTGCTGTCCGGATCGGTACCGGCCCTACCATCGGTGCCAGTCTTACCATCCGTGCCCGTTTTACCGTTCGCGTCCGGGGTCGTGTCGGTTCCCGTGCCTGTGCCGGGCCCTCCGGAGCGGGTGGGGTCGGGGCCGGTGCCGGTCTTGCGGGGGTCGACCCGTTTCTCCAGGTCCCCCAACCGCCCGTCGACGTCCTTCACCATCGCGTCGATCCGCTCGGCGATCTGGACGGGACGGTGTGTGGTCTGGGTGGGCAGCCCGGCGGTGCGCATGGCACCCCTGACGCGGTCCTCGACCTCGCGCATCCGCGTGGCCGCCTGCCGCACCTCGGCCAGCAGTTCGCGGACCAGCTTGGGATCCATGCCGTCGTACTTGCCCATGGGCCACTCCCCGACGTATCGCCGCTCCGGGCCTCACCGTAGTGTCGGCCCGAGCGCGATGGCGGCCGGAATAAGCAGCGGGTATACGTCAGTCGTCGGTGGCGACGTAGCCGATGATGCCGCGCAGCTTCTCCACCGGGATGGCTCCGCGACGCAGCAGCCGGGGCACGGCCGTGGTGAGGTCGAGAATGGTGGAGGGCGTGTTGTCGGTGGTCTTGCCGGCGTCGAGGTAGACGGCGACCGACTCGCCGAGTTGCTCCTCGGCCTCCTCCGCGGTGGTCGCGGCGGCAGAGCCTGAGCGGTTGGCGCTGGAGACGGCCATCGGCCCGGTCTCCTTGAGCAGGTCGAGCGCGACGGGATGCAGCGGCATGCGTACGGCCACCGTGCCCTTGGTGTCGCCCAGGTCCCAGGAAAGGGCCCTGTTGGCCTTGCAGACGAGCGTGAGCGGCCCAGGCCAGAAGGCGTCGATCAGGTCCTGCCCGTATGCCCCCATGTCGTCCACGAGCGCTGTGGCGGCTCTGACGGTGCCCACGAGCACCGGCGGCGGCATGTCGCGGCCCCGGCCCTTGGCGTCGAGCAGGGAGGTGACGGCGGCAGGGGTGAAGGCGTCGGCGCCGATGCCGTAGACGGTGTCGGTGGGCAGCACCACGAGCTCGCCGCGGCGGACGGCGGCCGCCGCCTCCGTCAGGCCCTCGGTCCGTTGCTCCGCGTTGGAGCAGTCAAAACGTCGTCCCACGATCTCATCGCCTCGCTCCGCTCGGCGGGGAGCGGCGTTCGCGAGGCCTCCTCCTTCCTCCTGGTACGGTCGCCGGGCTTCCTGCTGGTCAGGAGGGGGCCGCGCCGCTGGCGTGAATCCTAGTCCTGGCCCAGCCTGGCCGTGACGAAGCGGTCTCTTCTGGTGAGGTCCTGGCGCAGGCGTACGTCACGCCATCCGTTGTCCTCGGGGAAGGTCAGGTAGACGGCCCTGCCCTGCTCGTCGGCGTGTTCGACGGCCACCCAGCCACCGGGACGCAGCAGCCGGCGCGCGGTGCGCTCGACCGCGCGGACCTCGCCGAGCCCGTCGTCGCCCGACCCGAACAGGGCGCGGGACGGGTCGTAGTCGCGCACCTCGGGGTCGCGCGGGATCGCGCCGGGCGGGATGTAGGGCGGGTTGGAGATGACCAGGTCGACCTTGCCGTTGAGCTCGGGCAGCGCCTCGGCGAGATCTTCCGGGTGCAGGTGGGTGCGGCCCTGACCGTGCTCGGAGATGTTGCGCTTGGCCCAGGTGTACGCCCCCGGATCGACCTCGACGGCGTGGACCTCGGCCAGCGCCACCTCCTGGGCGATCGACAGCGCGATGGCGCCGGACCCGGTGCCGAGATCGACGACGAGCGGCGCGGTGACGTCCATCTCCCGCAGCGTCTCGATCGCCCATCCGGCCATCACCTCGGTCTCCGGCCTGGGCACGAACACGCCGGGCCCGACCGCGAGCTCCAGATAGCGGAAGTAGGCGTGGCCGGTGATGTGCTGCAGCGGCTCGCGGGCCTCGCGCCGGGCGACGCCCTCCCAGAACAGCGCGTCGAACTCGGAGTCCCTGACGGTGTGCAGCTCGCTCCTGCGCACGCCGTGGACGAATGCCGCGATCTCTTCCGCGTCGGTGCGCGGCGAAGGCACACCTGCCTCGGCCAGCCGGGCGGTGGCGAGCGCGATCTCGTCCAGCAGAAATGTCATGAGTGTTGTGCGAGCTTCTCCGCCATCTCGGCGTCGATGAGGGCTTGGGTGACGGCGTTGAGCTCACCGTCGAGAACCTGGTCGAGGTTATACGCCTTGAAGCCGACGCGGTGGTCGGAGATGCGGTTTTCCGGGAAGTTGTAGGTGCGCACGCGCTCGGAGCGGTCGACGGTGCGCACCTGCGACTTGCGCTCGGCCTGGGCGGCGGCCTCGGCCTCCTCCTGGGCGATGGCCAGCAGCCGGGCGCGCAGGATGCGCAGCGCCGACTCCTTGTTCTGGAGCTGGCTCTTCTCGTTCTGGCAGGAGACGACGACGCCGGTGGGCAGGTGGGTGATGCGGACCGCGGAGTCGGTGGTGTTGACGCTCTGGCCGCCGGGGCCGCTGGAGCGGTAGACGTCGATGCGCAGGTCGTTGGGGTCGACCTGGACGTCGACCTCCTCCGCCTCCGGATAGACGAGCACGCCGGCGGCGCTGGTGTGGATGCGGCCCTGCGACTCGGTGACGGGCACCCGCTGCACGCGGTGGACCCCGCCCTCGAACTTGAGCCTGGACCACACGCCCTCGTCGCCCTTGGCCCGGATGCCGACCGTGACGTCTTTGTATCCGCCCAGGTCGGAGGGCTGGCTGTCGATGACCTCGGTCTTCCAGCCGAGCCGCTCGGCGTAACGCAGATACATGCGCAGCAGGTCGCCGGCGAACAGCGCGGACTCCTCGCCGCCCTCGCCCGCCTTGATCTCCATGATGATGTCCTTGTCATCATTGGGATCGCGCGGGATGAGCAGATGCCGGAGCTTGTCCTCAAGCTGCGGGATGCGCGCCTCGATCTCGGCGGCCTCCGCGGCGAACCCCTCGTCCTCGCCGGCCAGCTCCTTGGCGGCCGTCAAATCCTCGCGGGCCGATTCGAGCTCACGGTAGGTGCCGACGATCGGCGTCAGCTGCGAGTAGCGCCTGCCGAGGGTGCGTGCCTTGTTCTGGTCGGCGTGCACGGCGGGATCGGCGAGCTTCAACTCCAGCTCGGAATACTCCTTGAGCAACTCGTCGAGATTCACCGTGGTCCCTTTTCGTGGAGTGTGGCCGTTTCACCAACAACGCCGACCCGGCGCACGCGTGCGTCCGGGCCGGCGTGGGTGGAGCTACTTGCCCGCGGCCTTCTTGCCGAAGCGCTTCTCGAAGCGAGCCACCCGGCCGCCGGTGTCGAGGATCTTCTGCTTGCCCGTGTAGAACGGGTGGCAGGCCGAGCACACGTCGGCGTGGATCACGCCGTTCTTCGCGGTGCTGCGGGTGGTGAACGTGTTGCCGCAGGAGCAGGTCACCTGCGTCACGTTGTAGTCAGGGTGGATGTCGCGCTTCATCGCTGTCCTTTCGGGGTGCGGCCGCCGGGTCGCCTTCACGCGTGGCGGGAACCGGAACCGCAAAATGGTCAGCTACCAGTGTGCCAGATCGTGCAACCATCCCAGGCCATCAGGCATTCCCCACCGCCTCCCGCCGTGGCCCCCGCCGGCGCTTCAGCGTCCCAGGTACGTCAGCACGGCGAGCACCCGCCGATGGTCCTCGGGCGCCGGCCCCAGCGCCAGCTTGGCGAAGATGCCGGAGATGTGCTTCTCCACCGCGCCCTCCGTGACGACCAGCCGGGCGGCGATGGCGGTGTTGGAGCGGCCCTCCGCCATCAGCGCCAGCACCTCGCGCTCGCGCGGCGACAGCGAGTCGAGCGGGGCGCCGCGCCGCTGCCGGCTGAGCAACTGCACGACCACCTCGGGGTCGATGACCGTGCCGCCGGAGGCGACCTGTCGCACCGCCTCCAGGAACTCGGCCACGTCGGCGACCCGCTCCTTCAGCAGGTAGCCGACGGCCCTGCCGATGAGCTCGCCCGCGTAGCGCTCCTCGACGTACTGCGACAGCACGAGGATCGGGAAGTCCGGCCTGGCCGCGCGCACCTGCAGCGCAGCCCGCAGCCCCTCGTCGGTGTGACTGGGTGGCATGCGCACGTCGACGATCGCCAGGTCGGGCTCGTGCCGCAGCACCGCCGTCACCAGCGCGGGCCCGTCGGAGACGCTCGCCACCGTCTCGATGCCGCCGTCGGCGAGCAGGCGCGCGAGCCCTTCGCGCAGCAGTACGGAGTCCTCGGCGATGACCACGCGCATGGCCCCATGACTACAGGGCAGGACGCCGGGCTGTCCATCGCCCCGCGCGTCGGGCACGGCTACCACTCGCAGGGCAGCTCCGCGCGGATCAGGGTCGGGCCGCCCACCGGGCTGTGCACGACCATCACCCCGTCGATGGTGGCGGCCCTGTCGGCCAGCCCGGACAGCCCGCCGCCCGGGCTGAGGACCGCGCCGCCGATGCCGTTGTCCCAGACGTCCACGACCACGCCGCGATGATCCCTGATGAGGGTGACGGACGCCTCGGTGGCGCCGGAGTGCTTGGCCATGTTGGTCAAAGTTTCGGCCACGATGAAGTACGCGATGCTCTCCACGGCGGGCGGCGGCCGTTCGTCCAGTTCGACCGAGACGTCCACCCGGATGGGCGCCCGCGCGGCCAGCCCCGACAGGGCGGCGTCGAGCCCTCGGTCGCTGAGGATGGCCGGGTGGATGCCTCTGGCCAGGTTCCGCAGCTCGGCGATGGCCGCCTTGGTGCCCGCGTGCGCCTGGGCGATGAGCGTCCTGACCTCGTCGGGCTCGCTGTCGAACTTCGCCTGGGCCCGTCCCAGGTCCACCGCGACCGACAGCAGCCGCTGCTGGGCGCCGTCGTGCAGGTCGCGTTCGATCCTGCGCCGCTCGGCCTCGGCGGCGTCGATGCCCCTGGCCCTGCTGGCGCGCAGCCGTTCCTCCTCGTTGCCGCCGAGCAGCACCGTGGCGAGGGTGCCGTGCAGCCAGGCCATGCCGCGGACGAGGTAGGCCGTCAGCACGAGGAGCAGGCCGCCGAAGACCGCGGCGATCACCGCTCCCGGCGCCCAGTCGCCGACCAGCAGGTCGTTGTAGCCGCCGCCGGTCGCGTACACGAAATAGAGCAGCGGCTGCAGGAGGAACGTGATCGACGCGAACCACAGCCCGAACGACAACCCCACCTCGACCGCGCCGAGCGGGAGCAGCATCAGCAGATAGCCCAGGTCCTGCCAGGTGGCGGGGTCGGACAGCAGCCAGCGCAGGTGCGCGCCGACGCCGCGCTCGGGCCGCGGCCGGTACGGGTCGGCGATCCTGACGCCGAACGCCGCGTGCAGCAGCCGGCGTTCCAGCATCGCCCCGCCGCGCCACATCAGCACGGTGGCCATCATGAGCGGGACGCCCACCCAGACGATTGTGAGCGTGAGCGAGAGGGGGATCGTGATGCTCAGCACGGCGAACCAGCCGAGCCCGACGAAGCCGGTGACCAGCAGGTAGGGGGCCGCCCGCCAGGTCATCGGGTCGACCAGGACCCCCAGCGGCCCCTTGGGCCCGAGCGGCACGCGGTCCTTCAACGCCACAGAACGCATGTAGTTCAGAGTGCACGCGCCGGGCCTCGCGGTGAATACGGATGACTCCCGTCACGGGGTAGGGCTAGCCCCAGTGCCCCGGCCCGGACGCGGAAGGGGCGGCGGGGAAGACCCCCACCGCCCCTTCGGCGAACGCGGACGCTAGTCGCGGTCGTTGCTCACCGTGGTCTTCTGGACCTGGAGCAGGAACTCCGCGTTGGACTTGGTCTCCTTCATCTTCTCCAGGAGCAGTTCGAGCGCCTGCTGCATGTCGAGCGCGTGCAGCACGCGACGCAGCTTCCAGACGATCTGGAGCTCGTCCTTGCCCATGAGGATCTCTTCCTTACGGGTGCTGGACGCGTCGACGTCCACCGCGGGGAAGATCCGCTTGTCGGCCAGGGAGCGGTTGAGCTTGAGCTCCATGTTGCCGGTGCCCTTGAACTCCTCGAAGATGACCTCGTCCATCTTGGACCCGGTCTCGACCAGGGCCGTGGCGAGGATCGTCAGCGAGCCGCCGTTTTCGATGTTGCGGGCGGCGCCGAAGAACCGCTTCGGCGGGTAGAGCGCCGTGGAGTCGACACCACCCGACAGGATGCGCCCGGAGGCCGGGGCCGCCAGGTTGTAGGCGCGGCCGAGACGGGTGATCGAGTCGAGCAGCACGACCACGTCGTGGCCCAGCTCCACCAGGCGCTTGGCGCGCTCGATGGCGAGCTCGGCGACGGTGGTGTGATCCTCGGCGGGACGGTCGAAGGTCGAGTGGATGACCTCGCCCTTGACCGACCGCTGCATGTCGGTGACCTCTTCTGGCCGCTCGTCCACGAGCACGACCATCAGGTGGCACTCGGGGTTGTTGCGGGTGAGCGCGTTGGCGATGGCCTGCAGCACCATCGTCTTACCGGCCTTGGGCGGCGAGACGATGAGGCCGCGCTGGCCCTTGCCGATCGGCGAGACGAGGTCGATGATCCGCGTGGTGAGGATGTTCGGCTCGGTCTCCAGGCGCAGGCGCTCCTGCGGGTAGAGCGGCGTCAGCTTGTTGAAGTCGGGCCGGCTGCGGGCCTGCTCCGGGTCCATGCCGTTGACGGTGTCGAGGCGGACCAGGGCGTTGAACTTCTCGCGCCGCTCGCCGTCGCGCGGCTGGCGGACGGCGCCGGTGATGACGTCGCCCTTGCGCAGGCCGTTGCGGCGGATCTGGGCGAGCGAGACGTAGACGTCGTTGCTGCCCGGCAGGTAGCCGCTGGTCCTGACGAACGCGTAGTTGTCGAGGATGTCGAGGATGCCGGCGATCGGGATGAGCACGTCGTCGTCGCCGATGACGGGCTCGCTGCTGTCGAAGCGGTCGCGGCCACGGCCACGGTTGCGCTCCCTGAAGCGGCCCCTGCGGCTGCGCCCGCCGCGGTCGTCGTCGTCGCCGCGCTGGTCACCCCGCTGGTCACCGCGCTGGTCGCCACGGCTGCCCGCGTCGGCGGCGGAGCGGTCGCGCTGCTCGCCACGGCCGTCACGACCACCGTCGCGACCGTCACGGTCACGGTCACGACCGCTGTCGCGCCCGCCGTCACGGCTCTCGGCGCGGCCGCCCTCACCGCGGTCGGCGGAACGGTCACCGCGGTCGCCACGGTCGCCACGCTCACGGCGCTCGCCGCGGCTGCGGCGCTCGCGCCGGCTCTCGCCGCGCTCGGCGCGCGTGTCGCTCTGGCCGGCCTCGACCGGCTGCGCCTGCTGCTCCACCACGGTCTCGACCGGGGCCGCGACCGGCTCGGGCGCGACGGCCACGGGCTCCGCGGCGGCGACCGTCGCCGCGGCGGCGGGCTGCGGAGCGGAGTCCTCGGCGGTCTTGGAGCGGGAACGTTCCCTGCGTGCACGGGTGGGCCGCTCCGTCGCGGGGGCCGCCTCCGTCGAAGCCGGGGCGGCTGCCTCAGCCGCGGGTGCGGCAGTCGCTGCGCCGTCTCCGGAACCGCCACCCTGCTTCTCCTGGATGGCCGCGATCAGCTGGCTCTTCCGCATGCGCCCGGTCCCGCTGATGCCCAGCTCCGCGGCCATCTTCTGCAGCTCGGGCAGCACCTTGGCGGACAGGCCGGTGCCGGAGCGACGCGCACGCGGCTTGGCCGCTGCGCGGGTGGGGGTGTCGCCGGACGCCGGCTCAGCGCCTGATGCGTCGGAGAGGAGTTCGGTGGTGTCGCTCAACTAAAAGGTCCTTCCCAGGGGTCGGGCGCCGGTTTCGTTCTCCCGGGCGTCCCGGAGGTGCTTGCGATCCGGCGGGACAGACCGGGTCGGGGTGCACTCTGCGATCTTCGGCTGTCGTCTCAGGCAGCCGCCACTCTTGGGGAGGGGTTCGTCCACGCCGCCGATGGCCCTTGGCGCGTGGCTGACACCCCCCAGATTGCTGTCGCCAACCAGATGTCGAGATGATTCGAACGCGCAGATCCCCGTCGTCGCCACCTCACGTTGAGCCAACCGGGTGTGGGCCAACCGGAGGCAACGGATTCCGGGGAGACAGCCGCGCTGCTTCCGCCTCGCGACGTGAAGCATGATGCAGCGATGTATGGCTGACAAGCACGCACCCACCAAGGGGGCATCTGGTGCGGCTATCAGCCTAACATCACCAGCGCACACGGCTATTCCCTGAAGGTCTAAAGAGGTATCAGCGTGTCTCGGGGAACTGAACGTCCGCACCAACCGGGTCGACGTCCATTTGCTGGATGTGCCAGTCATTACCCACTTCTGGCGCGATCAAATCCTGCGTATCCGATGTCGAAAACGCAAGAACCGTGGGACCCGCTCCCGAAACGACCGCGGGCACGCCCACTGCACGGAGACGTTCTACCAGATCCGCGCTCTGCCGCATGGCAGGCGCGCGGTAGTGCTGGTGAAGGCGGTCTTCCGTGGCGGCGAGCAGGAGCCCCGGCTCCGGCCGCTGGGTCAGCGCCGCGATCAGCAGCGCGGCCCGGCCGGCGTTGAAGGAGGCGTCCTCGTGGGGCACGTCCTTCGGCAGGAGCCCCCGCGCGGCCTCCGTGGACAGCCGCGTCGAAGGAACGACGGCGACTGGACGGACGCGCTGGTCGGGAGCCAGTTTCACCATACGCGGAACCCCGGCGTGGTCGAACCAGGCCACGGTCAGCCCACCGGCCAGGCAAGGGGCGACATTGTCGGGATGGCCCTCCATCTCGGTGGCCAGCGCGTAGACGTCGTCGTCGGAAAGCTCGCCGCCGCCCAGGGCGCGCGCGGCGAGAATGCCCGCGCACACGGCGGCCGACGACGATCCGAGCCCGCGCGCGTGCGGGATCCGGTTGTGACAGTGCAGGCGTATCCCTTCCGGCTGAGGCACCCCCATGCGGCCGAACGCCGCGCGCATCGCCTTGACGACCAGATGCCCCTCGCCGAGATCCACCTCCCCCGCACCCTCGCCCGCCACGGTGACGTGGACGCCGCGCTCGTCGACGATCGTGGCCCTGACCTCGTCGTGCAGGCTCAGCGCCAGCCCCAGCGCGTCGTATCCGGGCCCCAGATTCGCCGAGGTGGCGGGCACGCGGATGGCAACGGTCCTCATGCGTTCACTTTTCTCTCGTCACTCCCCCGTGCGCCCCCGTCAGGCGAGGTTGAGCGCCGCCGCGGCGGCGTGGACGTCGATGGGGATGACCACCGGCGCCGGCGCCCCCGAGATGGCCCAGTCGGGGTCCTTCAGTCCGTTGCCGGTGACCGTGCAGACGATGCGCTGCCCCGGCTCCACCATGCCCTGTGCGTGGGCCTGCAGCAAGCCCGCGACGCTGGCGGCCGAGGCGAGCTCGACGAACACGCCCTCCTCCTGCGCCAGCAGCTTGTACGCCGCCGCGATCTGCCGGTCGGTCACCGCCTGGATGGTCCCGCCCGACTCGTCGCGGGCCGCGGTGGCCAGCGACCAGGAGGCCGGGTTGCCGATGCGGATCGCGGTGGCGATCGTGTGGGGATGGGCGACGGGCGCGCCCTCGACGATCGGCGCCGAGCCGCTGGCCTGGAAGCCGAACATGCGCGGACGCCTGGTGGCGACCCCGTCGTCGAAGTATTCCTGGTAGCCCATCCAGTAGGCCGAGATGTTGCCCGCGTTGCCCACCGGGATGCAGTGGATGTCGGGGGCGTCGCCGAGCGTGTCGACGATCTCGAACGCCGCCGTCTTCTGCCCCTGCAGCCGGAACGGGTTGACGGAGTTGACCAGCGCGATGGGATAGCTGGACGACAGCTTGCGGGTCATCTCCAGGCAGTCGTCGAACGACCCCTCGACCTGCAGCAGCGTGGCTCCGTGCACGAGCGCCTGGGCCAGCTTGCCCATGGCGATCTTCCCCCGCGGCACCAGCACGGCGCAGGTCAGCCCGGCGCGCACGGCGTAGGCCGCGGCCGAGGCCGAGGTGTTGCCGGTGGAGGCGCAGATGACCGCCTTGGCCCCCTCTTCCACCGCCTTGCTGATGGCCATCGTCATCCCGCGGTCCTTGAAGCTGCCCGTCGGGTTGGCCCCCTCCACCTTCAGGTAGACGTCACACCCCGTGAGAGCGGAGACGCGGTGCGCGGGCACCAGCGGCGTGCCGCCCTCGAGCAGCGTGATGACCGGCGTCTTCGCGGTGACCGGAAGACGCTCGCGGTACTCCTCGATGAGGCCACGCCACGACCTGCTCATGATGACTCCCTACCTGCGCTGTTGGGCACAGAGTGTACGGGGTGCCGGGGACCGTCGCTGAGCCGTGTCCACGGGTCGGACCCGTCCATTGGACAGGAGCACTATTCAGGAAATTCTCAGCATCTCCCGATAAGGTCTCGGCAGGGGGTCACGACCATGAACGCGCGTCCTGCTCTGAGGCAGAACGACTATTCACCAGTGGCGGCACCGCAGCTCGGCGCCTGGTCACCCGCACTTTCCGTGAGCGTGGTGATACCCGCTCACGGCGGGCAGGACAAGCTCGATCTGACGCTGGCCGCGCTGTCCGTACAGACGTATCCGGAGCACCTCATGGAGGTGCTGGTCGTCGACGACGGCAGCCGGCCGCCGATCCGGCTGCCCGAGCTGCGCCCGGTCAACACCCGTCTCGTACGGGTCCGCGACGGCTGGGGCATCTCCAACGCGGTCAACACCGGCGCCAAGGCGGCCGACGGCGAGATCATCCAGCGGCTCGACGCCGACATGGTGGCCTGCCGCGAGCACATCGAGGCGCTGGCCCGGTGGCACCACGTGACGGACTACCTGGTCACGATCGGGATGAAAAGATTCGTCGAGCTGCCGCCCGTCACCGCCGCCCAGATCGCCGCGGCGAAGCGGCTGGACGAGGTCTTCGACCTCGAAGGGGCCAGGTCGAGCTCGACCGAGGCGACGATCGCCAAGACGGACGGGCTGCGCAAGAGCCGCAATCCGTACCACGTGTGCACCGGCCCGACCTTCGCCCTGCCCCGGGAGGTCTTCCACGCCGTGGGCGGTCTCGACCCGAACGTGGCGCGGGGCGAGGACACCGAGTTCTCCTACCGCCTGGCCATGCACGGCGTCGTCTTCGTGCCCGACACCGACGCCCAGGCCGTGCACCTGGGGCTGCCCGCCCAGCACCGCGACAGGGAGCGGGCGGTGCGGGCGGTGGAGCCGTACCTGGCGCACCGGATCCCACTGCGCCGCGACCTGCGCAAGGACCGGGGGCGGCGGTGGCTGGTGCCGTACGTGGAGGTCGTGCTCGACGTGACCGACACCTCGGAGTCGGTGGTGCGGCAGGCGGTCGCGGCGGCGCTGGACGGCAAGCTGCAGGACGTCGTGGTGACGCTGGTGGGGCCGTGGTCGCGGCTGGACGACTCGCGCCGGTTCGCGCTGTCGGACCCGTGTTTCGAGCTGCGGCTCATGCGTGACCTGTTCGCGCACGACGAACGCGTCCGGCTCATCGACGAGGCCGCGCCGACGCCCGCGCCGACCCCGTTCCGCTACCGGGGGCCGGTGGACGTACCGCTGCACCGGGCGACGCTGGAGCGGATGATCGAGTCGGTGCAGAAGGACCTCGCGGGCGTGCTCGTCGTGGACCTGCCCGACGGGCGCACGGCCCGCCTGGAGCGCACCTCGGCACTCGGCCGCGCCGTGCTGCTCTCCGGGCCCGGCGACGACCTCGACGCGGTCATCGACGCCACGCACGGGGTACGCCACGAGCCACCGGACCGCTTCTGGCCCGCTCCCGCGCAGCCCGACCCGGTCACCATCCCCGCACCGGTGAAGGTGACGGTGGAGCCACCGGAGAAGACCCTCCTTCGCCGCCTGAAGTCGGCCCTACGCCCGAACTGACCGCGCGACGCCCTACGCCCGCCCGCGCACGGGGCCGGACCACACGTCGCCAGTTCGCACGGGCCGACCGCACGGGCCGACCGCACGGGCCGACCGCACGGGCCGACCGCACTGGGCCGGACCGCATGTCGCCGCCCGCACGGGCCAGGTCGCACGGGCTGGGCCGAATGGCGCGGGGCCGGGCGGGGGTGTCAGCCGCGTAGGCGTTTGCGGAGGGCGCGTTTTGTGGCCGACACCATCGTGCGCAGGCCCTGCTGGGCCTGTGCCTGTGCGGCGCGTTCGGCGGCGGCGACCCGGCGGCGCAGTGTGCTGACCTCGCGGCGCAGCTCCACGGCCGACTTGCGCCAGCGGCCCGCCTCCTCCTTCCACTTGGCGATCTGACCTCGCAGCCGCTCGGCCTCCGCGGTCAGCCGCTCCACCTCCGCCCGCGCCTCGATCCCGGCCCGGTACGCTCCCCGACGGCCCACCGGCGTCCGTGCCTCGGTGGTGAAGCCGTAGGTCTCGCCGTCCACCCATACGACGCCGGACACCGTGTCCACCGCGTCGTCCAGGTCCTCCCCCGGCGCGGCGACCAGGCGGGCCCTGGCGAAGGCCGCGGCGCGTTCCAGGCGGGCCGTGACGACGCCTTCCGCCGACTCGCGCAGCAGCACGTTCACCAGGCCGAGCCCTTCGTCGCGGGCCAGGTCGAGCAGGCGCGCGAGGGTGTCCTCGCCGGGGATCCACCCGGCGGGCAGGCGCAGCACGTAGGGGACGGCCGGGTCCACGGCCGCCTCACCACCCGCGTGTCCCCCGCCGTCGCCGGTCGTGGCCAGGTGTACCCGGCCCTCGTGCTCGTAGTGGCCGTGGACCAGCACCAGCTCCAGGACCGGGTCCTCCAGCGGGGCGCGGCGGTCGCGGTCGAGGGTGTCCCAGGGGCCGGTCAGCAGCACCGACACGTCGGGCACGGTGCCGGCCAGCAACGCGTCCACGCTGGCCCGTACGGGGTCGTACCCGGCCGTGCCGTCCACGACCGCGGTGACGTACGGGACCTTCCACTGCCGTCCGGGATGCCCCCTCAGCCAGCGGTAGGCCGGGATGCGGTCGGCCACGAACGCGTGGCTGACCCGGTCGATGGACGGCTTGTCGCGCATCCGCATCGTCGGCCCGAGATGGTAGGCGCGCGCCGCCGGCTCCGGTACGAAGACCGCGCCCGCCTGCCACAGCCGGTAGCCCATCTCGGTGTCCTGACCGAGCACGAGATCGTCGTCCATCGGCCCCGCCGCCTTGATCAGCCGGGCGTTGACCGAGGTCGCGCCGCCGATGTGCAGGCTGAAGGGGCGCTGCGGGCTGGCGGTGAGGCCGTCGGTTCGGTCGACCAGGTCCACGATCCAGGCGTGCGGCTCGGCCGGCTCGAAGTGGCCTTCGAGGTCGGCGGGCAGCACGGCGGGCAACTCGGCCTCGGTGAACCTGATGTAGCCGGTCACCACCACGTACGGCGCCGCGTGGTGCCACCGCATGTGCGCCTCGATCGCGCCCGGCGTGAGCACCACGTCGGAGTCGAGCCAGTGGATCACCTCACCGGTGACCGCGGCCAGCCCGGCGTTACGTGCCGCGGCCCGGCCGGGACGTTCGCAGCCGATCAGCCGGGTCAGGCCGGGACGCTCGGCGGGCAGCCGCAGCGGCGGCTCGCTGCCGTTGTCGACCACGATGATCTCGGTCAGCTCCGCCGGGTACGTCTGCCTGGCCAGCGCGGCGAGCACCAGGTCAAGCTGCTGCTGCCCGCCGTAAGCCGGGACCACGACGCTGACCGTCAGGGTCGGCGTGAAGTGTTGGTCGGGCCTGGCGAGAACGCGATAGTCGTTCCCCCGCACCCGACGAACCACCGAACTCCCCGCCAACCCGCCGTTCTGCAACGAACCCCCCGCCAGCTCCCCGTTCTGCAACGAACCCCCCGCCAGCTCCCCGTTCTGGAACGAACTCCCCGCCAGCTCCCCGTTCTGGAACGAACTCCCCGCCGACCGACCTCCCGCCGACCCGCTCTCCGCCGGCCGGCCTGCCGTAGACGGGCTCTCGGCTCCGCCTGGGCCCCGGTCCTCCGGGTGGCTCATGGAGCCGTCGTGGACGGTCACGCCGCTTCCATGAGCGCGCTCGGGCGGAAGCCCCGCCACTGGTTGACGGCCACCTTGAGGAAGTGGGCCAGCGGCAACTGCCACGTGTGATCGCCGCTGAGCCCCCGCCGCAGGACGTAGCCCAGCCCGTGGGTGCGGTAGATGCGGGCTCCGGCCTGCTCCGCCGCCTTGAGGAATTCGCGATCGACGGCTTGCGGCAAGGCCGGAAAGCCGCCTATTTCCTGGAATTTCGCCCGCGACACCATGATCGTGCCGCCGGCGACATGATCGGAATAGACCTCACTCGGATAACTCGCCCCACTCGCGAACGTCGTGCGCCTGATCGTCGCCCGCAACGGCTCCAGGTAGAAGAACTCGGCCGTCGTCCCCACCACGTCGGCCTCCGCGTACGTGAGCGCCATGAACAGGTCGGCCAGGTGACGCGGGCCGTACCAGTCGTCGTCGTCCCACTTCGCCAGCAGGTCGCCGCCGGCCATCGCCGCCGCCTGGTTGAGCACGTCGCCGAACGGCACGGACGCGTCAGCCTCGACCCACCGCACGGGCAGGGAGCAGGACTCGACCGCCGCACGCACCTGCTCGAACGCGACCCCGTGCAGGCCGAGCAGCACCTCCGCCGAGACGTCGCGCTGGCGCTCCATCTGCGCCAGCGGCGCGCCGACGAACGCGGGGCGCCTGGTGGCCATGACGATGCTCACCTGCGGCACGGCCGCCAACGGATGGGCGAGGCGGCGCAGGCGTACGCTGTGCTCCTCGCGGCGCAGGTCGGCCAGGCAGCGGGCGGTGCCGTCGGCGGTGTGGGCCAGCCACCCGCGGTCGGTGAGCAGGTCGGCCAGGTCGGCGGGCACCCGGAGCGCGGCACGCTCGGCGGTGAGCGGCACGCCGGCGGCGGCCAGGCTCAGCAGGCCGTCGAGCGGCACCGGGCCGTCCGGCCACTCGATCTCCAGCCCGCGCAGCG